>CAZZGV010000053.1:0-10011 GCA_964654255.1 uncultured Legionella sp.
CGCCAATCAGCGTTACTGCAACTTTAGCAAACGGAGGAAACATGGCTAGAGGTGAAGTGAAGTGGTTTAACAATGCCAAGGGTTGGGGATTTATTGTTCCTGAAAATGGTGGTGATGATATTTTTGTGCATTTTTCCGCTATACCTGGAACAGGTTACAAAACACTTCTTGCAGGTCAAACTGTAAGTTTTGATCTTGAAAAAGGTGAACGCGGCTTACATGCAACCAATGTTATAGCACTAACCGACGTAGAAGAAGACGCCTTAGCCTAATATTCCAGCAGGTAAAATTTTGCTGCACTGTCAACCACCATCCTGTATGATGTGGTAAGTTTTCTGTTGCGCTTACTTTACGATGAAACAAGGTCTGTTGATAATTAATTTAGGTACGCCAGATAATCCGAGTATATCGGCGGTAAGACGCTACCTTCGTGAATTTCTAGCTGATAAGCGCGTGATTAGTATACCAGCGCTGTTTCGTTATTTATTGTTGTACACGGTTATTCTGCCGTTCAGAACCCGCCGCTCAGCACATGCTTACAAATCAATATGGACATCGGAAGGTTCACCATTACTCTGTAATAGCCGTAAGTTGGCGAATAAATTACAGTCCCAACTGGGGGCTCACTGCAAAATTGTGCTAGGCATGCGTTATGGTAAACCTAGTATTCAAGATGCCCTATCACAACTGCAACGCTGTGAAAAAATTACAATTTTTCCACTTTATCCACAATACTCATCAGCAGCAACCGGCTCATCGATTGAAAAGGCTTTGCAATTGCTTGCGACCCAACCCGTTATCCCATCGATAAACATCATTCGAGATTTTCATGCGCACCTTCTGTATATTAATGCGCAAGCAGCGCTCCTAAAACCTTACGTTGCTGATCACGACTATATACTATTCAGCTACCATGGCGTTCCAGAAAGCCATCTGCTACAAAGTGGCTGCAAACAAATTTGTAAAGAAAATTGCCCTATTGTCCCTATAAATAGTGCGTGCTATCGCGCGCAGTGCTTTAATACCACGCGTTTGGTTGCTAAAAAATTAGGTTTAACTGACAAGCAGCACGGCGCGGCCTTCCAATCCAGGCTAGGAAAAGCCGCCTGGATAAAACCCTACACTGATAAAATAGTTGCTGAGCTCATTTCACAAGGCATTAAGCGGTTAGCCATTGTTTGTCCCTCGTTTGTTGCAGATTGCCTGGAAACACTAGAAGAAATCGGCATACGCATGAAAGCCACCTGGTTAGAGATGGGTGGTGAGCAGCTCACCTTAATCCCATGCCTTAACGATAGTGATTTATGGGTAAATGCCGTGATTGGTATTAGCGAGATTGATATGGATTTAAAAAATAACTAATTGTTTTTTTTATAAGCAACATATATACTGCTTACCTATTTTATAAGTTATGAACCATGATGATAAAATTTACTTCATTTAATCCTTTTTATGGCATCATCGAAACCAACCGATTTCCGCATGCTAGAACATTAAGAACATCTTTTTCAGAAAAAATGGAGGATGCATTTGCTGTTTTTTTCGGAGAGCATGAAAAGGAACCTAAATACCCTGGATTATTTGACTATACGACATTTTTTTTAAGGGATATTTTCCCCCCATTCTTTGAATGGCTGGTAAAAAAAAATGCAACTATTATTGCCATCTTGTTAGCAATAATAGTTGCAATAATAATGATAGTTATAATTCCCGTCGTTAGTTTAATCTGGTTTACCATGGCCCTACCTGTTGTAGGTATTATTCATTTAACTAGCATTGTTTTTGCCAATGATGATAAAGAACAAGCCTTAGACTTAGAAGGTCAGAAAATTAATAGAAACGAAGACACGCATCAAAACAGCTCAACCCTACGGATGTTCCTTACCCAGAATAACATGCAAATGAATGACATTGTAGTTGATTCCTTTAATCCGAAAATCACCGAGCCAAGCGAAGCATCTCAAATTTATGACTTGTCTCTTTCAAAAAAAACCAACGATAAGAATACAATAGCTCCCCGATTTACCGCCAAATGTACCGCCAGACAAGCTCAGGCCTTTTTTAAATTAAATATTGGTAACATAACTGGCCAATACGAAGAACGTCATCAAACAGATGTTATACATAAATTTTGTCCAACCACTTAATGTACAAAAATATAAATGCAACCACGTCGTAACATTATTGCTTGTATTATTGGAAACATACTTGAATGGTATGAATTTAGCTTATTTGCTTTTTTATCCCCTATTCTCGCAAACTTGTTTTTTCCTAACAAAAATGGGATCACTAGCTTACTCTCAACTTTATTAGTATTCGCCGCCGGGTTTGTTATTCGCCCATTAGGTTCGATTTTTTTAGGCCATTTGGGCGATCGTTTTGGCCGCGCAAAAACCCTAAAAATAACCATATTTTTAATGTCTTTTTCATCAGTTCTTACCGGCTTTCTACCTACATACCAACAGATTGGGGTAGCGGCGCCGCTTTTGCTCATTGTTTGTCGTTTATTACAGGGATTTTGTATTGGTGGTGAGTTTGCAGGATCCATGATTTATTTATCAGAATCTGCACATGGCAAACATCGAGCGTTAATTAGCAGCATGACAAATAATGGCTCTAACATCGGTGTGCTCATCGCGATTCTAGCTTGCACCACGATGACCAACCTACTTAACCAAGATAATGTATCCGCCTTTGGCTGGCGTATTTTATTTATTTCTGGTGGCGTTCTTGGTCTTATTGGATTATGGCTAAGACGAGATCTTGCAGAATCGGAAACATTCTTAGCGCTACAAAAAAACATTAACGAAGTATACTTTCCCCTTCGCTATATCTTTCAGCACCAACGCCGACAAATGTTGCGCATTATTTTATTATTATTTATTAGCGCTTGTGGCAGTTATACGTTAATGGGATACATCTCGACTTATTTACATGAGTTTTTAGCCGTTCCACTTAACCAAGCCTATCAAATGCAAACGTTATTTATTATTTTATCGTTGGCCTTGTTGCCATTTTTTGCACATATTTCAGACAAAATTGGTAGGAAAAAAGTCCTGATTTTTTCCACGCTTGGGTATTTAATTTTTACCCTACCAAGTTTTTGGCTGCTGCAATCGGTTCAAGCATGGTGGGTATTACTACCACTGGTTATTTTTTACAGCGCTGAGCAAGCGGTAACACCCGCACTTATTGTAGAAATGTTCCCTGGTAAAGGGCGTTATACCGGTATATCAATGGGATATAATAGTTGTATGGCTTTGATTGGTGGTTTTTCACCAGTAATTAATACCTACTTTATTCATCACTATAACAATACCATGATGATTGCATATTATGTCTTAATATGTGCTTTTGTTTCGTTTATAGTTGTATTAAAAAGCTTACCCAACGAATATGGCTTAAAAAGCAACTTAACAACAGCGTAACATTAAAAACTCAATGCCCTTGTTTCAGATTGGGCGCCAAAACAAAGATAAGAGTATTCATTAATCACAGATGCTCTTACCTACTTATTTAGCCCCCTCTAGATTGCAAAATGCCATTTTTATGCTATACCCATTAATAACCGTTTAAATAGTTATCTATTGGAGATAATAATGAGCAATCGACAATTTTCAGAGCGCCTCAATAAAGAACTAGATACTATTGGTGTTCCGGAACGAAGCGATGAGCGCATAGAAGTATTCGCCAAGCTGCTTAAAATTCCCCGCTTTAAAGCAGAAGCAATCTTAAACGGAACGACTATTCTCGACGCGCCGTTACTTGATCTGCTTGCCCAAGAGCTAGAAGTCAGCGCTGAATGGTTAATTGGTAAAAGTGATACTCGTGAAAATTAACAAGGGGTAGCAATGTGATTACACTCTAATTTTGAAACAAACCCAACACAACCGTTAATCAAAATAAAAACATGGTGTAATGTTTATATCAGAGTTTATGGTTATCACAATGCCTTTTTATGACTATAATAAAAAACAAGAAGAGCTTCAAAGAATGTTACTTATCAAATATGATGGGGTGAAAGAAAGGGCCTTACGGCGCTTTATACAAGCCGAAAGACACATCTTACAAAATTTGCAAACTCCGCTACGTACCACAGCTATTTTAAATTCCGCCAGCAACTACTTAGCTGAGCTTCTAGCGGCAGAAGAACCTGTTATTGAATTCAGTTTCCATTCAATAATATAGGGTGGTAAATAACGCCCAAGTATAGTGAATTAAATTTTAAATGACCCATACACGTCATTTAAAATTTAACGTGCTATATTCACCCCTGGAACCTCTTATTCATACTAGTAGGCTTGGCATGTTTTTCTATGTATTGAATAATTTTACCAGCAATATTAATTTGAGTTGCGGTTTCAATCCCCTCTAACCCAGGAGATGAATTAATCTCTAACACCAATGGGCCGTTATTCGAACGTAACAAATCAACACCTGCAACTTTCAAACCCATTGTTTTTGCAGCAGCAACGGCAAGAGTGCGCTCTTGTGGTGTTAATTTAACTTTAAGCGCTTTTCCTCCTTGATGAACATTGGCACGGAACTCGCCCTCTTTAGCTTGCCTTTTTATTGCAGCAACAACTTTATCCCCAATAACCAAACAACGAATATCTGTACCACATGACTCTTGGATAAATTCCTGCACTAAAATATTGGCGTGCATTTCTTTAAACGCATTGATAATGCTTACAGCTGATTGATGGCTATCTGCCAAAACAACGCCCTTTCCTTGTGTACCTTCTAATAATTTAATAACCAAAGGCGCACCGCCCACCATACGAATCAAATCTGTCGTATTATCAGGAGATTGGGCAAAGCTGGTTAACGGCATAGGAATACCTTTGCGCGCTAATAATTGCAATGAGCGGAATTTGTCACGTGATCGAGCAATAGCTATTGATTCATTCAATGTGTAAATGCCCATTGTTTCTAAATGACGCAATACTGCTGTGCCATAAAACGTATTCGATGCACCAATACGTGGAATTACCGCATCAAAATAAGGCAAAGGCTCACCACCACGGTAATGTATTTGAGGACAAGATACCGCAACATTCATGTAGCAATACAATGGATTAATAACTTGCACCTCGTGCCCGGCTTCTTCTCCAGCAGATTTTATACGTTTATGCGAATACAATCCGGGATTGGTCGCGAGTATTGCGATTTTCATGTCTAGGTAATTCCTTGATTATTGTTTCTTTGTACAAAAGAAGTTTAGTTCACAATAGCCTTAACTGCGAACACTAACTACTCCTATATATTATAACGTTATGCACTTCTTATGAGACTAACAACAAGTAATCTTTAGCTAATAACGAAGCATAATGAGGTGTTGTGAAAAAGGCATTTAATTCGCCTTTAGGATTAAACAACATTATTGTGCCTGTATGCTCAATATCATAATTTTCTGAATCTCCTTCATGAGGAAGATTAATTTTTGCATACGCTACACCCAACTCTTTTGTCATAGCGTTAATTGCATCGTCATCCCCCTGCGCACCATAAAAATGTGGATCAAACGCCTTAACATAATGGCTTAGTTTATCTAAGTTATCATGCTCTGGATCAACAGAGATCATGACAACATTTGGCAACTTTTTAATGCCTTTTTTTTCCAATAAACGGTACATTTTACCCAATTCAGCCATTGTGGTAGGGCAAATTGAACCACAATTAGTAAAACCAAAAAATATCATTGTCCAATGGCCTTGTAGGCTGGCATTATTAAAAGGCACACTATCTGTACCAATTAAGGAAAATGGCTGAACAACTCGCGGTTTATCTAAAAAAGTGCCGTGAAACTGCTGTACATCTATGCTTTTATTCTGCACTTTTTGTGAAATAAAAAAACCAGCAAATAGTGACAAAAAAGCAATCAAGCCGATCGCGGCTATAACAATGCGATTTTTATTAAGCATTATATCCCCTTACAAATAATGATCAATCAATAGAATTACAAATAGCAACATCAGATAGATAATAGAAAATCGAAATGTGCGCATAGCAATCACCGCTTGCTTGCTACGGTATAAAATAATCGCCCAATATAAAAACCGCATACCAAGCAATAAAGCCCCGAGTAGATATATCCAGCCACTCATTCCAACGGCAAAAGGTAATACACTAACTACCACCAACAACACCGTATATAACACCACATTCAATTTGGTATAACGAATACCATGCGTAACCGGCAACATGGGAATTTCTGCATGTTTATAATCTTCAAATCGATAAATGGCTAATGCCCAAAAATGAGGCGGAGTCCACGTAAAAATAATCAGTACTAGTAGCAATGCGTGTGGATCCAACTGATTAGATACAGCAGTCCAACCAAGAAGTGGCGGTGCAGCACCCGCTAAGCCACCAATAACAATATTTTGAGGTGTGGCACGTTTAAGATAACCCGTATAAATACCGGCGTATCCAATGATAGTAATAAAGGTGAGTATGGCGGTTAATGTATTAACAAAATAATACAAAATAGCCAAACCAATGATTCCTAATAATGTTGCAAACCATGCTGCCTGTTCAACAGAAATGCGCCCGTGTGCAACAGGGCGGTTTTTAGTACGCAACATGATGGCATCAATACGTTTATCCACCAAATGGTTAATTGCCGCAGCACTTCCTGCACAAAATCCAATGCCAATAAGACTGCTTGACATAAGAGCAAGAGAAACCCATCCCGGTGTTGCAAGGTACATCCCAACGACAACCGTTAAAAGCATTAATGCAACCACCCGAGGTTTACACAACTCAATGTAATCCCGCCATCCTATATCTGCGGACTGTTTAGCCTCGACCTGCATTAGCAGCCCCTCCTGTCGTTAGATACCGCATTACAAACATCGTGGCTAACAACAACGCTGCTGTGCCATTATGCGCTACTGCTACCCCTAAAGGAAGTAAATACACAACATTAACGATACCTAATCCAAATTGAGCAATAACCAAGGTAATTGCCAACACAGCTGTGTTACGTAAGCTTTTTGCTCGAACGGATAATAACAACCATGTAGACAATATAAGCACGTAACTAGCAGCAACAATAGCTCCTAAGCGGTGAATAAATTGAATGGTAACCCTTACCTCATTATCCAACACCCCGCCCTGATAGTTTGCACCAACGGCTGAAAACAAATTAAATCCTGTATACAAATGAAGCGAAGGCCACCATTGATTATTACACTGAGGAAATCCAATACAAGCAACACCTGCATAATTTGAACTTACCCATCCGCCTAATGCAATTTGGCAAAAAACGAT
Source organism: uncultured Legionella sp. (assembly GCA_964654255.1). Lineage (GTDB taxonomy): Bacteria > Pseudomonadota > Gammaproteobacteria > Legionellales > Legionellaceae > CAZYME01. The sequence goes on from CAZZGV010000053.1 coordinate 7,276, forward strand.
AACAATACCTAAATTAATCCAAAACCGCCAACATGGTAAATTCACTGTAAACACTGAGCTTAATTGCATTCGCAAATAACACAGGCTAGAAAAAATCAATATACCACCCAGTAAATGCCCCATGACAACAACAGGCAAGAGCTTTAACGTAACAGTCCACATGCCAAGTAATGCTTGAAAAACAACCAACAAAATCAACATCAAAGGCAACGCCCACGGTAAATCAAGCCCTTGTCGACGACATCGCAGCACACTGCAGCCAATGATTAGAATCAATAAACCCAACGTACCCGCTACATAACGATGGGCCATTTCCGTCCAAGCCTTACGTGACTCAATAGGAATTTGCGGGTAATGTTGCTGTGCAGCAATTAATTGATTTTTTAGCGTAGGTAAAACCATATGCCCGTAACATCCAGGCCAATCAGGACAACCGAGTCCGGCGTCAGTCAATCGCGTATACGCACCTAACATCACCACAAATAAGGCTAAGATACTAGCACTGGTTACAATGTAGCGTAGCGTTTTTAATGACATACATTTCATCATTTGGTTACCAACTGCTTAAGATCATGAAAAATATCCTCCGGTTTAACCGTTGGCTGATATGCTAGAACCAAATAACTATCTGGATTCACAATAAAAATCTCAAGTTTATTCTGTAACACTCGCATTTTGCCACGCTCCTTTTGGGATAGTCTCACCGTTTGAATATCTTGCTCATATAACGTCCTCACTAACTCTTCAGATAAAGGTGGCGTTTGAGCATTTATCAGCAGTTGAGAATCTACCTTATATAAATGGCGCCCCAACGCCAAACGAATACGAGCTAATTTATCAAGCTCCGCAATACAATCCTGTTCACATGCATCTGAGCTCCATACAACCAATCGCCATTTAGAGCCAGGTTTGGCATCTGCCAACAAAACGGGAGGACGAAGTAACTCACCCTTATTTGTAGTACTGTTACCCAGCCACATTGGATTCAAATAAAAAAAATACGCGCTAATCCCAGGCGCCGCAAATAGTAAGCCCAATAACATCAATACAACATAATTACGACGAACAGGATTCATAATTTTTTCTTCATGTTTAATGCGATAAATATAATAAAAATAACAAAAGCCATAGCAAACCACTGTAATGCGTAGGCATAATGACGCTGAGGAGGCATTGCAACTATTGCCCACTCACGCACAAAACCACCAGCTTCCGTTTTATCCAGGCGAATAATAAACGGATAGAGAGATTTATGCAAAAATTGACCGATTAATTTTGTATCAACAAGCTCAATAACCACCAAATCCGCTTGTTTTTTTTCAAGTAATTGCCCTAATAGCCAATTCTTTGCAGAAGGATAATAAACACTACCCTGCAGAGTGATCAAACCCGTTGGAGTATCGACTTTAGGCAGTAGTTGCCTTGTAACATCACCAACTAACCATCCACGATCAACCAAAACCACATTACCATTAGCTAACATAAGGGGAGAAAGCGCATGAAAACCAAATTTGTGATGATAATGTTGATTATCAAGTAATAATACTTTTGAAATAAAATGCCCTTGGACTCGAATTTGCTGATACTGTGTAGGTAGCTTATGCGTTGGCTCCCAAAAAACAGGCATTTGTTGAGCATGCACTTGATGCGCACTGAGCATTTGTTTTTTTTCATCTGCGCGCTGCAACTGCCAAAATCCCAAGCGAATAAATAAAAATAATGTAAAAATAACCAATACACTCATCTTCCAGCGTGGGGTGAAACGAACATTAAAACCAGTTAAACTTGGCATAAGCTATCTTCTTCAATAAAAATTAAGGTCTACTGACAATTCACAATAGACCCTACGTAACACTCATCGCAGGAGTATAACAAATGTTTACCAAAACCATCATTTTTATTGTCATGTTGGTCATTCTTGGCTCTCTTGCAAGCGGCCTATTTTTTTTAGTCCGCGACAACGGAAAGACCAAGCGCACTGTAAAAGCATTGAGCTGGCGAATTGGGTTATCCTTAGTATTATTTTTATTTTTATTTTTAGCGTTCAGTCTAGGGTGGATTCATCCTCATGCATTATAATAACCATTACTTAATCAGAATTGCTCTACTTTTCGTAGCGTGGCTTAATCAACCATCAACAGTTATTCGGCTATAAATCATTGGCCTTCATCTACCTCTTTCTTGTCTTGATTCTTGCCAATGGAATCAGTACATTTATTAATGTACGCTACGAATTGCTAAATTACGGCAGGAAACCTATGCGATCTATTTTTTATTTATTGTTAATGATATCCGCTCATGTTCACGCAGATACAATTGAACACTACATGAACATTGTCAGCAATATACCGCAAATGGAAATGAAGGCGGATCCACAATCTCAAGCATGGGCGCGTTCTGCCCGAACTGTTCTTATTTTGACAAGCGAAAGCATTGCTGAGACATTAACACTATCGAATGAATCAGCCCGACAACTTGGCTCACCATTATTTTGTTTGCCACCCAGCGTTCAATTAGATGCAACCACACTCAATGATTTAATCCAGCAAACCTATCGCGAAATTTCGAGTCAACAAAGCGATAAAAATAAAATGACTGTCTCTCAAGTTGCCTTACTGGGGCTTAGCAAAAAATATCCTTGCCAACAAAAACAAGCAGCCGCCCCACAGGTAGGTCTAACAAGTGCTTGGGGTAACAATGCACTGTAATCCAAACAGGCAGCAACTCAACCACACC
>CAZZGV010000054.1:0-9987 GCA_964654255.1 uncultured Legionella sp.
ACGCATTACGCATTATCAAATTACTCACAAGGCTTGCCGATACTTGCATAGTTTCCAATACACTAACACCGGCTGCAAATAAAATACCAAATGTGTGAATATAACGAGCTACATTGATAGATCTTACCAAATAAGATGTTATAGGCAGTTTTAAAATAAGACGATGCCAAGCTGAGCGAATTCGTAGGTTGGCAAGGCTTTTTCTAAATCCAATGATAAATGTAATCAATAGTATTAAAATATATAGTCCATACGTTTTTACAACGGTGCTAATAGCTATAAGTACGCCGGTCATTTCAGGTAATGATTGCCCACTAGTAGTAAACACTTCAATAATTTTGGGTACAACAAATGCTAATAGAAAGCTGATAATAATAGTTGAAACAATAATCATTAAAGCTGGGTAAATTAAAGCTTGTTGAATTTTTTGGCGAATTTGCTGTTGATTTTCTGTGTAATCAGCCAGTTTTTCTAATACAAGATCTAGACGTCCAGTTTGCTCACCAGCAGCAACGGTTGCACGATAAAGTTCTGGAAACACATAAGGATATTCCGCCATAGCTTGTGCTAATGCATAACCTTCCATTACCTTTGAACGAACACCAATAATAAGCCTACGAATTTTATCTTTGTCCGTTTGTTCGCCAACGCCACGCAAGGACTCTTCAACAGGAATTCCCGCAGCGAGAAGGGTAGCTAATTGTCGAGTGAATAATGATAAATCTTGCGCGGATAATTTTTCAGAGTGCTTTGAAACATGGTTGCGGTTTAATCTGTTAATGTGTGTTGGAATTAAGTCACGTTCACGCAACAATTGACGTGCGTGCCGCTCTGAATCGGCCTCAATCACACCTTTGCATGAATTGCCCGATTTTCTTAATGCTTGATATTGGTATGCACCCATAATATTTGCATCAACAATTTGTAATTAGTAAAAGTTGAACTGTTCCAAAACACGTTTAACCTATACAGTCTAATCTATTGGGTTTCATAAGTCACTTGGGGTAAACTTAGTTCTTTGTTGACAGTTCGCTATTGCATGGAGAGAAGAATGAACAAAGATGTACTACTAGCGGCGATAAAAGAGCATGACGCTAAATTTATTGACTTAAGATTTACTGACACGATTGGCAAAGAGCAACATATTACTATTCCTGTATCTGCGGTAGATGATGATTTTATTGACAATGGAAAAATGATCGATGGGTCATCATTCAAAGGCTGGCAAAAAATACATCAATCAGACCTTGCATTGCTTCCTGATCTAAATTGCATCTTACCTGACCCATTTTATCAAGATAGTACTTTGTTTATCCGTTGTAATGTGGTTGATCCACAAACTATGTTGGGGTACGAACGTGATCCGCGTTCCATTTCTGAACGAGCGGAGGTCTATCTTCAATCTACAGGTATTGCCGATCAAGCACTGTTTGGGCCTGAGCCTGAATTTTTTATTTTTGATGATGTACGCTTTGAGACGGGCATGAGTGGGTCGTTCTATAAGATTGATTCAGATGAAGCACAGTGGAACTCTGGAAAAAAAATTGAGGGTGGAAATATTGGGCATCGTCCAGGAGTTAAGGGTGGTTATTTTCCTGTTCCTCCTGTGGATTCATCACAGGATATTCGTTCGGCAATATGCCAAACGTTAGACGCGTTAGGTATTGTTGTTGAGGCGCATCATCATGAAGTAGCCACAGCAAATCAATGTGAAGTTGCTACGCGGTTTAATACCTTGACCAAGAAAGCCGATGAACTACAAATTTTAAAATACGTGGTTCACAATGTTTCACATAATTACGGTAAAACAGCGACTTTTATGCCCAAACCATTAGTTGGTGACAATGGTAGTGGTATGCATTGCCATCAATCCTTAGTAAAAGACGGTATCAATCTGTTTGCCGGTGATCAGTATGCAGGGCTTTCTGAAACAGCATTGTATTATATTGGTGGTATTATCAAACATGCTCGAGCTCTAAATGTGTTTACGAATCCTGCAACCAATAGTTACAAACGATTAGTTCCAGGTTTTGAAGCGCCTGTGTTACTTGCTTACTCAGCAAGGAATCGATCAGCGTCAATTCGCATTCCTCACGTAAGCAACCCTAAAGCGCGCCGTATTGAAGTACGTTTCCCTGACCCGTCTGCAAACCCGTATCTTGCTTTTACAGCAATGATGATGGCTGGATTAGATGGGATACAAAATAAAATTTATCCAGGCTCTCCTATAGATAAAGATTTATACGATTTACCTCCTGAAGAATTGATGGATGTCCCAACAGTTTCAACGTCTTTGGAGCATGCTATAGAAAGTTTGCGCAATGATCACGAGTTTTTATTACAGGGCGATGTTTTTAGTAAGGACTTCATTAATAGTTATATTGCATTGCGGGAGGCAGATATCGCAATGGTCCGCAGTTTAGTTCATCCATTTGAGTTTGAATTATATTATAGTAATTAAACGTTGCTTTTTAGCACATGCTTACTGCAGCTTGTTCGTGCTAAGCATGTTATAAAAAACCTATTGAATGCCAGAGGAGTATTCGTTCATGAAAAAATATTGGATATTTTTAGGTGTTTTTATTGCTATTAATTCGCTTCAAGCCCAGATATTTAAATGGACAGATAGTTCTGGTGATGTTCATTTCAGTGATAAACCACATCCTGGGGCTGAAGAAATAGAACTACCACAAGTGCAAACCTATTCTACGTCTACTGCTCCTGTTGAAGATAAAGTATCAGAGCCAATATCAGATGCTTCTGAAGGGGCTTATGAAAAAATATCTATTGTACAGCCAGAAGACCACGCTACGATTAGGAACACCGAAGGTTATGTTTCTATTATTGCGGAGCTTCAGCCACCGTTAAGAAAAGGGGATAAGATACAAGTTATTTTTGATGGTGCACCTCTTGGTAAACCACAGCCAACGTCTGTAATTGCGCTGCGTGATATCAATCGTGGTTCTCACACCTTTGCTGTGCAAGTGGTCGATAGTACCGAAAAAGTTCTTAATATCAGTGAACCTATCACTATTTTTATGATGCCTCCTAGAACCAATATGATAAAAGGCGCGCGATAGCGCATGCATAAAAATGCAGTTTTACCCGCTGCATTTTTATTCTCATGAAATCAAGTTATTACCCCTTGAAATTTAATTTATCATCCTCATATGCCTATACAAACATATTTAATTATTTAGTGCTTAATAGGAGATTAATTTATGGTTAGCAAACAACAAACGATGGGCTTTCAGACAGAAGTCAAGCAAATGCTACATCTGGTTGTACATTCACTTTATAGCAACAAAGAAATTTTCTTGCGTGAATTGATATCTAATGCATCAGATGCTTTAGATAAGCTACGTTTTTTAGCTCTTGCCGATGGAGCATTGTATGAAAATGACCCAAATTTGCGAATTACCGTTGAGTTTAATGAAAAGCTAAAAACGATAACAATTGCTGATAATGGTGTGGGTTTAAGTTGGGATGAGGCTGTTGATAATTTAGGTACTATCGCCAAATCAGGAACCAAAGAATTTATTAATCATTTATCGGGTGAAAATGCTAAAGACTCACAATTGATTGGTCAATTTGGCGTTGGATTCTACTCGGCTTTTATTGTGGCTGACAAAGTTACCGTAAAATCCCGTCGTGCTGGTTTAAAACCTGAAGATGGTATTGTGTGGGAGTCAAATGGCGAGGGTGAATTTACTATTGGGCAAGAAACTAAAAAAGAGCGTGGTACACAGGTAATTTTACATTTAAAAGAAGGTGAAGATGAATTTTTAAACGGTTGGCGACTACGTAATATTATTAGTAAATACTCCGATCATATCTGCTGGCCGATTGAAATGCCAAAAACAGACAGCGGCGAAGATAATAAGAAAAAGAATGAAAAAGAGTTTGAAACAGTTAATAAAGCCACTGCACTTTGGACTATGCAAAAGTCTGAAATTACAGATGATGAGTACAAAGCTTTATATAAACATATATCTCACGATTTCCAAGATCCATTAATGTGGTCTCATAACCATGTAGAAGGCAAGCAAGATTACATTACACTTCTGTATATACCTAGTCATGCATCGTTTGATTTATGGCAACAGGACGTTAAGCATGGTTTAAAACTTTATGTAAAACGTGTCTTTATTATGGATGACGCAGTGCAATTTTTACCTCGATATTTGCGTTTTATTAAAGGTATTGTTGATGCGAGTGATTTGCCATTGAATGTTTCGCGTGAAATATTGCAAGACAATAAACAAGTAGAGAGCATTCGTGCTGCTTGTACAAAGCGGGTTTTGTCAATGCTTGAGAAAATGAGTGCCAAAAATGATGATACCTATCAAAAATTTTGGGATGAATTTGGATTAGCATTGAAAGAAGGACCCGTTGAAGACACTGCAAATTCAGCAGCGATTGCAAAACTGCTGCGTTTTGCAACTACCGCTAGTGAATCTGAAAAACAAACGGTTTCTTTAACTGATTATGTTTCGCGAATGAAAGAAGGGCAGGATAAAATTTATTACATTACTGCATCCAGCTACAACGCTGCAAAACATAGCCCCCATTTAGAAATATTCAAAAAGAAAGGCATTGAGGTGTTGTTGCTCAGTGATCGGATTGACGAATGGTTAGTAGGCTATTTGAATGAATTTGAAGGCAAAAAATTACATTCAATAAGCAAAGGAAAAGTTGATCTTGGCGATGATAAAGAAGATGAAAAAACCGTAAAGGAACAAGAAAAAAACTTAGCTCCAATGATAAAACAAATTAAAGATGTTTTAGGCGAGCGTGTTAAGGACGTTCAAATCACTCATCGATTAACAGATTCGCCAACATGCATCGTGGCTGATGAAGCGGATATGGGGCTTGAAATGCAACGTATTCTTCAAGCTGCTGGCCAGAAATTACCAGATAGCAAGCCAATATTTGAAATCAACCCTGAACATGCATTGATTAAACGTTTGCATTCCATTCAAGATGACGCTCATTTTGAGCAATGGGTTCATGTTTTATTTGAGCAAGCTGTTTTGGCTGAAGGTGGGCAACTAGATAATCCAGCTGATTTCGTAAATCGTATCAATCAATTACTCATCGCATCATAATCACAGGCCCGCCATTTTGCGGGCTTTTGCTAAATTGTAACCCATTTAATAATCTCGCATTTCGTTAAGCTCGATGCGAGATTATTTATCATCGTCTTTTAGTGGCACTCCATACAATTAAGTACTAATAGTTAATAGGTAGCTATTTAATAATTGAATTGGGAGTAATTGCCATGAAACCAACAAATATCTCTTATTTAATCACAATGGGTGACAGCCTTTCTGATCGAGGTACATTTTATCAACGATATTTATTTGGTTTAATTCCTGTAAAAAATTTACTCCAGTATCAGCCTCATAAGGGTAGGTTCACCAACGGATTTGTATGGGGTGACTATATCAGCGCGATGATTGCCAACGAATTTTTGATTAAAGAATTAAAGGAGCAATTTCATTGGGATTCAACAGATATTGCAGATGCTGTTATTAATCAATCATTCCCTGCAAAACATACACTTAAGAACGCTTACACACTCAACAATCATCAATCTGTTGATTTTCATGGTACCACTATAATGAGAAACTATAATGAAGCTGGTCTTATGGCTCATGATTATCATTGGGAGCCAACATTAAGTCCTATGGCATCAATGTATAGAAATTTTGTTTCGAACTTAAATACGATGCGTGACAAGCTATTGGAATACGATAAAATTCACTCAATCTCCGCTCAGCATAAAGAAAAAACGTTGGTGGTAGAGTGGTCTGGAGCTAACGATCTTCTTATTGCTAATGCAATACCTACTAAACATCATGTAGACAAGGCAATTAAAGCCCGCTTTGAAAATGTAGAACAATTAATTAAACATGGGTACCGTCATTTTGTATTATTCAATTTACCCGATCTTATCTTTACTCCTCGTTATCAAAGAAGAAGTGCAGAAGAACGAGCCAATGCTCATGAGTGTTCTATATATTTTAATATGGAGTTATCAAAGGCATGTAAAGTGCTCGCAGCCCTTTATCCTGAATGCTCTATTGATGAGTTTAATGTTAATGACGTCTTTTCCGAAGGTTACAATCACCCTGAAAAATATGGCCTGCATAAAGAAAAAATTACAATGCCATATACGGAGTCAAAGAATACATCCGCTAAAGGCTATACATTTTGGGATGAGTAGCATTTTACATCGTATGTTCATGCGTTAGTAGCTGAAAAATTTTACAGAACAATTCTTAAGCATATTTCATTTTGTAAAGCAGAAAATATAACAGAAACTACTCATTCTAACGCTGAGTCTACGAATAAGACCGGTGTGTTAGTGGGGCTATTAGCGACTGTGGCGGCCATTATCGGGCTAAATAAGCTTGGTGTATCATCAAAAGCAACTGCGATAGGCGTTGGATTGGCCACCTTTGGAATGTTTGCTCAAAAACCGGTTGAAAATGTACTAACTAAAGATGAGCTACCATCGGTAAAGGGATGCCATACTGGGAGCTAATGTTTGGGGAACCTGATCAAATAAAAAAGCTCACAAAATAGTGAGCTTTTTTATGTTTATTATGCAACAGATTATTCATCTGTTAAACGGAAGTATTTTGTACCAAAATAACGCTGTAATTTTTTTCTAATTGTACCGCGGCTTATGCCTAACATTTTTGCAGCTTGCAATTGGTTACCGCGACGTTTTTCCATTACTGCTTGTAAAAGAGGGGGCTCTACTTCTGAAAGGATCATGTCATACAGATCATTAATGGATTTGCCTTTATTATCAACAAGAAAGCGGCTCACTAGTCCATAAACCAAATCTTGCAATCCTTGATCTCTTTTTGTGACATCAATAGAGGCTTGTACTTCAGAAACATTCATCATAACTTCCTTATTTTAGTTAAATCATCTGACTAAAGACTCTCAAAGCTTTTGAAAGCAAGATTAATTGTACATGAAGGATAATTGATACGCTAGTTAGTTATAATTAACTTAAGGTATTCTTAACAAATTAAATTTAGCCGGTAAATTTAGATACTTGCCATTTAAAAGGTCATTATTTTTTTTGTAACTTGTTGTATTTACTGTTTAATTTTATAAGTCAATTAATGTAAGGTTGTTCTATGTTAAATTTTTGTAAAAAAGATTGGAGGGCGACATGCCAATAGAAGGCAAATATTTTATATTTTTAACAAATCGCATCCAAAAAAATATAGAAAAAATTAATTTTTTTCTAAAAAATACTGAAAATAATTCGGTAGAAAAACTTAAATTTTATTTAAATAAACTCGTTAACCATGAGGTTAACTTGGAACTTGATGCGCGTGCACTAGAAAAAATACTTCGTTTAACTGATTGTTTAATCTTAAATTTAGAATATGCAAAACAAGCAGTTAATTTTACAACAAGTAAATTAATAGCAACGAATATTCCTCCTTTTCATCAAGATAAAATTGAAGAACTTGAGCAAATTAGAATCGGCATAAATCAAATTGAAATTACAAAACAATTCACAAGCTTCAAAGAGCGTCGTGAAAAATTAGTTGAGCATCCTGGAGTGGATTCATCTGTTAGATTTTTTGAACAATCAACCTATAGAAAAGGTACTGGAAGTAATATTAGGCAATGGTCACACTATGCAATGAATACCTGTTCATCATTAAAAAAGCTTGGGAATTGCAGTGAACAATCAAGTCTTTCATTTGGCTATTTATACACAATAGCGTATGAGCATTTTATAGATTATAAATACACCCCATTTAATTCAATAGAACGAATAGATGTTGTAAATAAGCTTGGCGGACACTCTTATTTGCTTATTGATCGTAATAAGTCTGTTGCTATTCAACCCAACACTCCACAAGATGTTGAAACATTTTATAAAACTGTTTTGGGTGAAACATGTGTAGTAGTCGATCCATGGAACATCGAATATCCGTTTTATCCAGCAAGCGATATTAACAAAAAAATGCCTAAATCTGGGATGCACGGGCAACTGGTTATTGAATTTGGGTTAGATTTTTCTAATCAGTCTGTAACTAGTCAATGTTCAGATTTGACTGGATTAACAATATAATTTCAGTTCTTAAACTAAGCTGTCAAAAAATTATCAATTACCGTATTAATTGTATTATCAGCTTCTTCGGCTGATAAAGATAAGCGAAGCTTTTTTAAACGCCTCTGCATGCGTTGAGAAACCTCTGCGTCTGTTAGTAACTGATTGACAATAAGGGTTAACTCTACGTTGTTGCAATCGTACTGTAGAAGCTCAGGAACAATCATTTCATTTTGTAATAAATTGCATAAGCCTAAGTACTTTACTCGAATAAGTTTGGATGCTGCCATGTAGGTGAGTAATGACGCTTTATAAATAATGCACATTGGCTTTTCTAACAAGGCACATTCAAGTGACGCCGTGCCTGATGCAACAACTACGCAATCACTACAAGCAACAGTTTCAATCGCTTTTCCCTCAATTAAGGTATGCGGTATATTTGTGCTATTAAAATAAGCGCTTATCAATCCTGGCTTGAGTGTGCCTGCTACAGGAATAACAAAATGGATATCATTGTGCTGTTCAGATAATGTTTGCGCAGTATCTTTCATGACAGGCATATGCCGTTCGATTTCATGTGCACGGCTTCCTGGAAGCAGGGCAATTAATCGCTTATGTTCAGGCAATTGCAACTGTCGACGTGCCAACGTAACATCTTGACAGATCTTAACTTTTTCAACCAATGGATGACCTACAAAGGCAACCGGGACGCCGGCATTTTCATAAAGTATTTTTTCAAATGGGAAAATAACAGCCATGTGGTCAACGCATTCTTTAATTGTTTTTATGCGACCGGCTTTCCATGCCCAAATTTGAGGACTAATATAATAAAGAACTTTAATACCTAGGGTACGTTTGGCAAATTTAGCTAGGCGTAGGTTAAAACCTGGGCAATCTACTAAAATTAATAAATCCGGCTTAGATGCTTTTAAGTGATTTTTAATGTTTATATAGACTTGCCGAAGTACCCGTATATTACGAATAACCTCTGAAATACCCGTAACACCAAAACGTGCTAAATTATCAACCAAATGCACACCAGCGTTTTGCATATGCTGACCGCCGATACCCGTAATCTGTATATTTGGATGATTAATTTTTAATTGTCGAACAAAAGAGGCGGCATGTTGGTCTCCTGACTCTTCACCTGCCACAATGACAATATGTTTAGTTTGTGGCATATCGGACAATCAATTGATTATCAATCAGTGACGTAATTTTTTGAGCAGTAGCCAACGCAGCGCAACCTTCTTCTCCTGTTACCAATGGTGTAGTGTCCTGTTCAATGCATTTGATAAATGCTTTAATTTCTTCAAGCAACGCATCTCCTTTTTCAAAGACTGATTCATGTCGAGTGATTTCAGGAATACCAGGAAACATTTCTCCTTCACCTTTTTGAAAAACAGCAAATTGCTTGTTGTGATAATCGATGGATATGTAAGTGTCAGCTTGAAATATTCGTGTTTTTCGTTCGGTTTTAAAACTGATGCGACTAGCAGTAACATTGGCAACGCAATGGTTTTCAAATGTAATTCGTGCATTTGCGATATCAATTGATTTTGACAAAACCGGTGCTCCATGCGCATCAATATGCTTTATAGGACTATGAACGATGGTTTGAATAATATCAATATCGTGAATCATCAAATCAAGAATAACATTCACATCCGCACCACGAGGATTAAACGGCGCTAAACGATGAGATTCAATAAACAATGGCTTATCAAGATGCCTGTCTAATGCTAATCGGGCAGAATTAAACCGCTCTAAGTGACCAACTTGTAACTTGGCTTTATGCGAAGCTGCGACAGCAATAAGCTCTTCAGCTTGAGCCACTGTTTCTGCTTCTTGGTCAGCGGTTTCTTCTTTAGCTTTGACTTCCGTGGAAGGCCGAT
>CAZZGV010000055.1:0-9882 GCA_964654255.1 uncultured Legionella sp.
AAATCATAAAAGATACTAAATCGTTGAAAAAAGGTCTGTCTTTATGAACAGCATAAAACCCTTCAGCTTGAGCACGTGATAATTGCGTCATTTTAGCAGCAACAATTGTTAAACCAGCTTGCTCAAAACGACTATATATTTGACCAATTACTGATTTAGCAACAGCATCAGGTTTAATGATAGATAAAGTTAATTCGGTAGTCATCGTAAAACTCCTGTTAAAAGTGCGCATTATACAGGAAGAACGCTCACGGTGGCTAATATAAATTCAAAAAATGGCGTATTTTATGTTGTTAATCATGCGATTTTTATTTTATCACTATGCAGCATTATGTGCTTAATGGCGCAAACAACCTAATTACGCACCACCAATATGGGAATCAAAATACAATGAAGAGCGGTTTTCCTCCAATTTGGCTTGATCAATGTGGTAATCAGGTAACAAATTAAGAAACTCCGTCACTCGAAGACTAATGTTATAAAATTCACTTCGATAATTACGCATACTGATGCCTATATCTTGTGTTTGCTCAAGATAGGTTGCTAAAATATCGGCAATTTTTTCTCCAGGATCCCTGAAAATATCTAAAACCGGGGTCATTTTCTGTAGCAGAATTTCGTCCAACGTAATGTCAAGCACGTCTGCTATTTTGGTCCAAAATAAAGAACCAGCCATTAGAGTTTCATCATTATTTTGCGTATAATGGATCATTGCTGAACGAATGGCGCGCAAGACAACATCGTTTTCTTTACGAATATCTTGTGCTAACAAAAGCTGGCCTATTTTTCCTGCAACATGTTGCAATGCGCTTTGTAATTCACGCGCTACTTGTATCGATTTCGCTTGACTCTCCGCTATTAAATGCTGATGTGCAAGCTCTTGCTCATTAAACGCCTCGCCAAGATCCATCAACCTCAGCCGCTCTTGTTCCAAGTCTTCTCGAGTATTTGCGCCAGGTGAATCAGCTGACTTTCCACTTTCTCCTGACAACAGATAATCAACAAATAATTTTTGTGCGTAAACTTGATAATCATGCGCTTGTTGCAAAATAATGCCATTAAATACATTTTTTAAGGGAATAATCAATAATTGATGATACAAATTAAATGGATCTTTGATTGCGATAAGTAGTTCGTCACTTTCAAGTTTAATATTAAACCGCTCAAGAATACGACCCGATGTTAGCAAGCCGTAAGTTGAAAACCACATAGACAAATCCGTTTCTATCGTTTCTTCGCTCATAATTAATCCAATGTAATTTTATTACGGCTTGTGATATAAACCATTTTTTAAATTATATACCTATTCCTGATGTTAAAGCCAAATATTGATGATCTACAACAACTTAAAGATTTTTTGCGAACACCAACGCCCATGGATTGGTTGGAGTATGCTATTCAACACATCCCTTTACTGCTAATAGATCATGCGCATTGTGAAAGAAAAGCTGCTGCAACCGCTGTTAATTTTATGAGTCAACACCCGGAAAAAGCTGAGCTAATTGCCGTAATGTCACCGTTAGCGCGTGAGGAACTGCTTCATTTTGAAAAAGTAATAAGCTTATTAAATTCGCGAGACATTGAATATGGCCCACTGCCCCCTTCACTATATGGTCAACGTCTTCATCGTCATGTGACGAAAATGCATGGAATTTCAAGATTAAGTGACCAATTAATCATTGGAGCAATTATTGAGGCGCGATCGTGTGAACGGTTCAATGCATTAGTGCCGTTACTAGATGATCCAGTATTGGCAAAATTTTACGCGGGTTTAGTAAAAGCGGAAGCACGGCATTTTGAAGACTATCTGCGCCTGGCAAATCATTACGGAGCGGACATTGCTCCGCGTATTAAGATGTTTTTAGACGTGGAGAATGAATTAATCAGTACAAATGACACGGTATTTCGCTTCCATAGCGGTATACCGTGCTCTTTGAATTAAGCGCCCATACCAGGGGATTTAACGTGGAAATTCAATTCAAATGTCCCTTTTAAAAATGCATCTAAAGTTTGTTCAGGGTGCTCAGGATTAGTTAATAACTGTTTTAAACGCTCCTGTGTCAACAGAGTAACATGATTCTGTTTATTGACATAAACACCAGGAATTTCTACCTCCTGGCCTTCAGCATTTGTCTCTCGTTTAAGCTCATAACCAACCTGATTTAACCAAGTATTTACACCCGCACGAAGATTAGTCTCGAGAGCTAGTTGCAACGTATTTATTTGACGCTCAATTGATTGCTTCTGCTCATTTGTTAATCTTGGATCATCGATCTTACCAAACATAAGATGACCATCAGAGCGAGTCATATCCTTTAGGGAATCAAATGACAGCTTGCCATCCTCACCAATCTCTACATGATTCTGTAGTTTAGGTAACGCTTTTTCAGGAGGAGACTCCATCAAATATTGATCAAGGTAACCATTGATGTTGTCCACTAAAAAATCACTAATGGGACGAACAATTAGCCTATCACGAAGATTCCAAGCGCAAAGAAGATACATTAGCTGCTCAGCCATTGCCAGCATCGCATAGGTAGAGGTAACCCAATCATTACTATAACCACGCTTCCATTCTTCTTTCGCATTTGCGTATTGCTCTCTTATTTTCACCACTTCCTGCCCCCAAGCAACATCCTCTAACTCAGATCGCTCTGCTCTTTTCAATCCGCGCATTGTTAGCTTATGCTGCAGGTCATTATGCCTTTCTATATCACACAAGAGCTTAGATTCTGCTTCAACATATTGCTTAAGAGTACTAGCTTGTAGAAGGTTATCAAGGGCAGCAATTCCAGTAATATTAGGCATATCTACTACTCCAATAATCGTTTAAAATAAAAACCATTTGGCACATCATAGCACATCATAAAAGGATTGTCATCCCAATCACTCAGCACGTATTGCTGATACACTGCCCCATAATAATCATGGCGAACGCAACCTGGCTTATGAATATGACCATGCACCACGACATGTGTTTGCATTATTTGCATATGTTGGAGCATATCTTCAGCCACAATATCCATGTATCCCACTGATTTACGTCGATTGGTTTGGCTATGCTTGCGCACTTTGTTAACCAAATTAGCACGTATTTTATAAGGCAAAGCAAGAAAAAGAGTTGAAAAAATAACATTACGAGTTAAACGCCTCAACCATTGATGGCCTTTATCGTCAGTGCAATAACGATCGCCATGCACAAGCAAAACGTTCGTCTCGCCAAGAGTAATCACTGTTGGTTCTTTTAATAACGCCATGCAAGCACGTTTTGCAAAACGTGGTCCAAGCAAAAAATCGCGATTACCGTGCATAAAATAGAGCGTAACACCCTGTGAAGCAAGCCATGATAGACGCTCAGCGATAGAGTCACTCCATGCATCTAACGCATCATCACCTGGCCAAACGTGGAAAAAATCACCCAGTATATAAACTTTTTTTGTGTTGGTAGCCGCCCATTTAATAAACTGATAAAAACGCTCTGTAATTGCATCCTCTTGAGGATGCAAATGTAGATCGGATATAAAAACAGCATCGATCATAAAGGCTCTATTTGAATATGATCGTCCTGAAGAAAAATTTGACAAGGTCCTGAAAACACTCCAATTGCATCACTTAAGCGATAAAATCCTGCAATAGAAACCAGTTCAGCCTCTAATGATTGACAAAAAATGCGCGCTTGCTTATCACCTGCAATGCCAGCTAAAGCTCTACCACGCAATGCACCATAAACATGAATGTTCCCATCCGCTAACAATTCAGCGCCATGGCTTACTGCTGCTGTGATGACCAAGTCACCACCTTTGCTCACAACCTGCTGCCCAGAACGCACTGGCGTGGTAAGTAATTTTGTTTTTATAGTTTCAACACCAGAGGGCCCAGACGATGTCTGCTTTTCTACCAAAGGTTTATCCTGTGTACATGAGGTATTGAATACCGCAAGACCTTGGCATTGCGCCAACGTCTCTAATAATGGACCACCACCTTGAATAGCAACAGGAATCAAGCCATGCTGGCGCATATATTGACAAAGCGACTGCAAATCAAGCTGCTCGCCATCAATCGTCGAACAATCTAAAACAATGGGTGTTCGATCAAAAAGACGAGGTGCTTTTGCTATAGCCTCATCTAATTGCTGTTCAAACAACAGCCTGTTTAGATCCAATAATTGCATCACTGTAAAAGTGTAAAGTCTACCCTTCAGCTTAAATGCTTGTGATTTCAATAAATTATCATTCATAACCGCGATATCCATCGCCTTGCTTTTTGTTTATACTATCACGCTAATAAAAATAACAGAAGGCTAGTAACGTGGATAAACTGTGGTTGAAGCATTATCAAGAAAATGTTCCTTACGAAATTGATATAAACACATATGCTTCATTAGCTCATCTGTTTGATGAGGCTTGCCGTAAACACAAAAACAGTACTGCTTATGTCAACATGAGATCTGAACTTAGTTATGATGAATTAAATGAACTCTGTTTGCAATTTGCAGTCTATCTACAACAATTAGGATTAAAAAAAGGCGCGCGCGTTGCCATCATGATGCCCAACATACTACAATATCCAATTGCTCTTTTTGCGATATTGCGTGCGGGATTTATCGTTATTAACACAAATCCACTTTATACCTGTGACGAGTTAGTTCATCAATTAAACGATTCGGGAGCTGAGGCAATTGTAGTTTTAGAAAATTTTGCTAAAACCCTTGAAAAAGCATTACCTCGATTACCACTATTGAAACATATTGTTATTACCCAACTTGGGGATTGTTTTCCTTTTGTTAAACGGGTGATTGTTAATGCTGTGGTTAAGCATATCAAAAAAATGGTCCCTTCCTTTTCAATCCCACAAGCAGTCAACTTCAAGGATGCATTGCAGCAAGGCAAAGGAAAAAAACTCCAGCCGGTAGAGTTAACCCATTCAGATATAGCTCTTTTGCAATATACAGGGGGAACGACTGGCGTTTCTAAAGGAGCAATACTGACACATGGCAACATGGTAGCCAATGTCCTCCAAGCCACAGCGTGGATATCCCCATTATCATTAAATAGCAACGATATTATTGTCACCGCCTTACCGCTTTATCATATTTTTTCTTTAACAGCGAACTGCCTAACATTTTTTAATGCAGGGGCTAAAAATCTATTAATTACTAATCCACGCGATCTTAATAGCTTTATTAACGATATAAAAAACAGTAAATTCACAGCGATAACTGGTGTAAATACATTATTCAATGTTTTGCTTAACCATCCTAAATTTTCCGAGGTGGATTTTTCAAAACTAAAACTCGCCCTTTCCGGTGGCATGGCTTTACAAAAAAGCGTAGCGTTAAAATGGCGTGAAGTTACAAAATCGCCGGTCCTTGAAGCATATGGACTAACAGAAACAAGTCCGGCAGTAACTATCAACCCAATGTACCTAAAAGAATACACTGGCAGTATTGGCTTACCAGTGCCATCAACAGACATTTCTATTCGTGATGATGATGGCAACGAGCTTCCCCTTGGTGAAACCGGTGAGCTCTGTGTTAAAGGCCCTCAAGTTACGCCTGGCTATTGGCAACGCAAACAAGATACAGATGACATTTTTTGGTCTGATGGTTTTTTACGTACCGGGGATATTGCAAGAATCGATGATAAAGGGTTTATTTACCTGGTTGACAGAAAAAAAGACATGATTCTCATCTCCGGTTTCAATGTATATCCCAATGAGGTCGAACAAGTTATTAGTCTGTTACCTGGCGTCCTAGAGGTCGGTGTTGTGGGTGTGAAGGAAGAAGATTCTGTCGAGCAAGTTAAAGCATGTATTGTAAAACGTGATCCATCGTTAACAAGTGAGCAGATTATTTCTCATTGTCGAGAGCATTTAACCGCCTATAAGGTCCCTAAAATCGTTGAATTTCGTAATGAATTGCCAAAAACAAACGTGGGTAAAATATTGCGGCGAGCTCTTAAATAAACCAATTAATTATAAACGTTAGGAATCCGGGTTGGATGGGACAACAGACCCGGAGTGCACTAAGCTCTATAAATAAACCAACTGTTTCATAATTCGCGCTGTTGCTCCCCATATAAAATACTGACTTGCTGTAAATTGGCATGTTGTAATTTGTATGCTAGATCGGCTAACCACAATATCATTGTAATTCGTTATTTTATTAACTGTTTTCATGGGCAGCATTAGCACTTGTGTAACCTCATCACTGTTCAGGGTATAAGGCCTCAACACAGAAATTGTTGCAAACCACGGATGAATAATTGAGCCATTAAGAGTCTCTTCAATGTCTAATTTTTTAATTAGTTGGATACGGTCCCTTGTCACGCCTAGCTCTTCATATAACTCTCGTAATGCAGTATCCGACAAGTCCTTATCACCAAGCTCCCATCGACCACCTGTAAAACAAATCTCACCTGGATGATCGCGAAGATGGGCAGCTCTCTCGGTTAAAATTAACGAGTCTGTTGCTTGTTCATGTAACACAATAACAGCTGATTCCTTTAACATTTAGCCCCATCCATATTTATATATGTAAATGATTCACAATCCCTGCAATTTTGGTAAAACATTCCCGATACTCATCTTCCCAATTTGACTCAATAACAATACCACCACCTGCAGATAGATATAACGTTTTTGCCTTTGCTGTTAATGTTCGAATTGCAATACTACTATCAAAACGACCATGAGCCGAAAAATAAGCAATGCTTCCGCAGTATATCCCTCTTGCAAAAGGCTCTTGTTCATTAATGATACGCATAGCTTCGCGTTTTGGAGCGCCAGTAATAGACCCCCCGGGAAAACAACGTTCAAAAACTTGCAGAGAAGAAGTTTCAGGTGAACATTGAGCCTCAATATGACTCACTAAATGATGTACAGCATCAAAACTTTGCATCTCACACAACGAGGTTACCCTTACACTCCCAGGGACCGCAAATTTTCCAAGATCATTACGAAGCAAATCGACAATCATTACATTTTCAGCACGATTTTTAGAACTAGTGACAAGGGCTGCTCTTAACTGTTCATCAAGCCTTTTGTCTACCGAGCGTTTAGCAGAACCTTTAATCGGCGAAGTTAGTACACTCCCATTATCCATCGTTAAAAAACGCTCTGGTGAAAAACTTAACACATCACCTTCAACACCACGCAAAAATGCGGAATACGGCACAGGATTTTTAAGCCGTACTCTTTTATACATCCCCCAAGGATCACCACTGTAGTGTCCAAGAAAAGGTTGCGTATAGTTAACTTGATAAGCTCGACCTCGTTTTAAATCTTGATGAATAGAATTAAATGCGGCCTTATAATCCTGTTGGCTGATAAGAGGGGTAAACGCCTGCTCTAAAATAAAAGAACTTTCAACAGTTGCACTCTTTTGCCAACGCACCTGGATATCCTGAATAACAGCTGCTGTTTCAGGCTGACTATTTACCGCTACTATAGTTACGCACCTCAAATGATGATCAACAATAATCGCCCAATCATAGAATTGCATATCAATAAGTGGCATGTCATTCGACACATGAGGCGTTGAATCAATGCCCGCAAGCACTTCACCAACATCATAAGCAACATAACCAATTGCACCACCTTGAAAAGGTAAATCACAAGAAGAGCGAGCTTTTGGTAACTTACGTTGTAATTGCTGGAAAGCAATTTGGATATTTGAATCGTTACGTAAAATTTTAAATGAATCATAAGGCAATGCAGTTACAATATCATAGCGCCCTCGTTGTTTATCTGTGCTCTCTAGTAATATAAAACCAGGTAATTCAACAAGAGATTGGTAAGAGGCTATCAAATCATCGGCATAAGGCAAACAAGTAAGGCTTAAACTGCTCATATGAAAAAGTCGTTTAACAAAAATATAACTGATAATACCGCAATTACCATTCCCAGCTCTAGCCTCATCCAGTCCTCTACAAAATCACGCTATAAATATGCTGGTTTTTGCAAAAAAACATGAGTATTCTATTTCAACTTGTTGTTTTCAGGAGAAAAGGCATGACAACCATTGCTGCTCGCTTTGAAATACCCTATGTTCAATTACTCAATAACAATGGTGAACTTTGCGGCGCACTCCCCTCGTTTGCCGATGATAAAGCTGTATTATTGGATTTATACCGCAACATGGTTCGCACGCGTATATTTGATAAAAAAGCCATTGCCTTACAACGTACTGGAAAAATGGGGACCTATGCACCGGTCAATGGCCAGGAAGCGATATCAACGGCTATCGGAAATGCCATGCGCAAGGAAGACGTACTTGTACCCTATTACAGAGATTATGCGGCCCAATTTCAACGCGGCGTAAAAATGTCAGAAATTCTTGCCTACTGGGGTGGTGATGAGCGAGGCAGTCACTTTACTTGTGAATCAGAAGATTTACCGATTTGTGTCCCTATAGCCTCACAATGTTTGCATGCAGTAGGCGTCGCGTTTGCGTTCAACTATCGCAAACAAGACCGTGTTGCAGTGGTTTGTATAGGTGACGGAGGAACATCTGAAGGTGATTTCTATGAGGCGATGAATGTCGCAGGTGTATGGAACCTTCCTGTTGTTTTTGTGGTCAATAATAATAAGTGGGCCATTTCTGTTAGTCTTGATAAGCAAACTGCCACAAAAACGATTGCTCAAAAAGCAATAGCGGCTGGTTTCGATGGGGTTCAAGTCGATGGCAATGACATACTAGCTACTCGTCAGGTTGTTGGCGACGCCATTGAAAAAGCACGGCGTGGCAAAGGACCTACTCTAATTGAAGCACTTACATACCGACTTTGCGATCATACTACAGCAGATGATGCCACTCGCTATCAACCGCCTAACGAAGTAGAAGCCGCAACAAAAGAAGAACCAATTCTCCGCTTCAAGCATTTTTTAGAACAAAAAAACATTTGGGATGAAGCGCAAGAAGCCACGCTCTTAAATAATTGCACAAAAGAAGTTCAAGATGCTGTTGATGAATACCTGTCAAGACCCGCACAACCCATAACGAGTATATTTGATTATCATTATGCAACGCTCCCTGAGTATTTGGTTGAACAAAGAGCTATAGCAATAGAGGAGTTCGCTCGTGGCTGACATTACATTAGTAGAAGCAGTAACACAGGCATTGGCTTATGAATTATCTCAAGACGAAAATGTCATTGTTTTTGGCGAGGATGTTGGTAAAAACGGTGGTGTATTCCGAGCAACAGTAGGATTACAAGAGCGTTTTGGTGAGCATCGTGTGTTTGATTCACCGTTAGCAGAATCAATGATTGCAGGCCTTGCTATTGGCATGTCTCTACAAGGCTTAAAACCAGTTGCCGAATTTCAGTTCATGGGTTTTATCTATCCCGCCATGAACCAAATTATTTCACATGCTGCTCGTATGCGGAATCGAACACGAGGACGCCTGCACTGCCCACTAGTCTTTCGCGCTCCTTTTGGAGGCGGTATTCGCGCCCCGGAACATCATTCAGAAAGTACAGAGGCTTTATTTACCCATATACCTGGTCTGCAAGTAGTAATCCCTTCTTCGCCAAAACGTGCTTATGGTCTTTTATTGGCGGCTATGCGCAACCCTGATCCAGTTATTTTCCTAGAACCAAAACGCATTTATAGACTGGTTAAACAGCCCGTCGAAGATGATGGCAAAGCACATCCTCTTGGAAAATGCTTTACACTGCAAGAAGGTAATGATGTAACATTGCTTAGCTGGGGGGCAAGCATGTATGAAACACTGCAAGCTGCTAAACAATTAGGTGAGGACGATATTTCTTGTGAAGTAATTGATATAGCAACTATTAAGCCATTAGATATAGAAACAATTTTGGCCTCGGTCGAAAAAACTGGTCGTTGTGTTATTGTTCACGAGGGTGCAAAAACATGTGG
>CAZZGV010000056.1:0-9831 GCA_964654255.1 uncultured Legionella sp.
AAGCATATCACCTATACCTTTTACTGAAGAGGATGTGGACGACAATCATTCTTTACGTATTTTGTAGTTCAGATGTGATTGCTTAATTTTTTTAATATTTTTCCATCGAATTTTAGATCAAAAAGAAACACTTTATTCAATAATAAATCATTTGGTGATATTATACAGTTTTCAATAACGCCAGTGTTGATTCGATTATGACATCATGGCTTACGAGCGAGCAGATATAATGCCTAGCAATTTAATTCAAAACATCATTACTACATACCCCAATTTTAGTGATCCTACTGCAGTTTCAAAGCTTTCCCAGTTTATTGATCTTTGTGTAGAACGAATTCGTAGTTGCAAAGAGATGTCTGAAAATGAAATGGATGCTCTATGTTATGTATTCTGTTCTATTAGTAATTATGAGGCGTTTGATAATCTTGTTCAGGCTTTATCGGAGAACAGGGCTAACATAGGAATGACTTCAGACGTATATGGACTGTTCGTTGAAAGCAATAAAAATTTAATAACTTCTGAAGGTAATAGGCGTATGTATTTGTACGGCCTGCATCCTAATACCCCCAATCTTGTTAATTTAGTGATGAGATTAAGCCGATCAGGTTTGGATTTACCTGTTGATGCAGAATTCGCTCCTGATGTAGCCGCAGAAATGGCGCCAGGCCCTGAGATTACAGAAGAAGAAAAACAAATTTTTAATTTTTTAGATAAGCAGCTTTGGAATAGTCCTGTTACATCCCCCCATAACTTACTGTTTTTGGGTGATAATCCCAGCTTTCTTAAGACATTTTTAGATAACAAGCGTCATGTAGGTAATCAAAAGACCGACTATATATGTCGCATATTTAATAATTTGCTTGAGGGTGAGCAAAATTTTTCGTTTGAAAATCTTGAAGAATATACAAAATGCTTGGTAACGTTTATGGACATTTTAGTTAAGGCTATTGACCCAGAAAGCTTCCAATCTCAAGAAACGGTATTAGTTGAACAATTTATATCTTATCGGCCGTTAACATTATTGGAGTGGTTAGAAAAAGTAGTTACAAGTCAAGAGCTCAAACAACAATTGCAGAAAACTATTTGTGAAATCTACAAAGAACTGGAATTAGAAGCACCAGATTTTAGCGGAGAGGCTTTTGTATTAGGTGTAGATTCAGTAATGACTGAAGCGGGATTGCCTTTAGGGAACTTTGAGTTACCTGGACTCGTTGAGTTTCTTGGGAAATTTGGTTATTCGCAAGAAGACGTAATGGCGATGGAACCAGATGTTATGGGCGCTATTTTACTTTCTTTATCAGCTAATTTTGCAGAGCAATCTAAAGACTATGTTGAGGAGCCAAAGCCTACGTTTGGACTGCCTTTTATTACAAGACAGTGGCATGATGCACGATTTATTGATGAGTATTTGCTGAATTTTCGCGATGCTCTGGCTAACAAAAAGTGTGGGTTAATGCCCTCTATTACTGATCTTGAAACATTAGATTATGAATACATAAGTAAGGTTGTGCGAGGAGAAACTGGCATATTGCGGGCAAAGAACATTAATGAAGACGCTGAAGAGAATGAGGATTGTTTTTCCGAGGACCCTCCAAGAAAATTTCAACAGCTACTGTGGCCAACATGTACGGGACAAAGTCATTTCGGTCTTTTAATGTTAAATTTTGATGAACAAGGACGGTTAGAAGGGGGCTTTTATTTTGAACCTAAAAAAGATTTTGGCCGGCAGGACTTAAGTACCGTGCTGAAAACAATGGGGGATAAACACATAATTCAACTTAATATGGGGCAGATGGATGATGATTTTTGTGGTGATTATGTTATAGCGGTGATTGTATGGTTTACCCAATGTTTGAATCCAAGAATTGTTGAGTGGTCTAAGGTTGAAGAAATAAATCAGGTCGTATTGGATAAAATTTCTAACGATCCTTATTATGCGAAACTTATCAGTGGTGTGATTCCTATGGATGGCGTCGAACGTTTGCGCTGTGATATGGCTCTTAAATTAGGTAAAAAATTTATCGATTATTTAAATTCAAGCATTGAGATATCTGCTGTTCAATGGGAAACAGAGGTGCTCCCTGCAATTACTGAGAGACATGTGGAGCTCTCAGCCCTGGAGCACGTTAAGAACACCTTCGAACAAAGCAAGCAGGGCTCAAGCGCTACAATAGAAGAGCATCTAAAACTACATGAAGAACAAGGGGCAATTCCATTTGAAAAGAGCGTTTCTTTTCCAACTGTAGCAAATAGTAGTGATAGTTTTTTCCAAAAAGTTCCAGCTGCATGGGTAGCTGCCCCAGAGTTAGTTTCTCAGAGCGTTGCTCAACAGTTCTTAGAACTGAGTGAGGGGGCAGATGAAGATATTGGTAAATCAAATCGCATCTAGACATGTGCAGATTGCCTACGTACCGCTTTATGCGTGGTAGGCAATACATTCATTAGATGTGGTTGTTTTGGCGCCGGCTAAATTTTTTTATTCTTTAGGTAGGGTGTGTTAACGGTCTGCTAAATTTCCTTTATTTTCTAGCCACGATTTACGATCACCAGCGCGTTTTTTCGCCAGCATCATGTCCATTAACTCCATAGTCGTTGGTTCATCATCCAATGTTAATTGTACCAACCGTCGTGTATTAGGATCCATTGTTGTTTCACGAAGCTGCAGTGGATTCATTTCTCCTAGTCCTTTAAAGCGTTGTACATTAATTTTTGCTTTACTGGTTTTTGCTAATAAGGCTGTTATTTTATCCCGCTCATCATTATCCAAGGCATAATGTACCTCTTTTCCAGCATCAATGCGGTAGAGCGGCGGCATTGCAACAAATACATGCCCGGCTTTTACCAAGGGTTTAAAATGGCGTAAGAAAAGAGCGCATATTAATGTGGCAATGTGCGCGCCGTCTGAGTCAGCATCTGCAAGGATGCATATTTTGCCATAGCGAAGACCACTTAAATCATCAGAGCCGGGATCGATACCAATTGCTACTGAGATATCATGAATTTCTTGCGATCCAAGCACTTGCGACGATTCGACTTCCCAAGAGTTTAAAATTTTGCCGCGCAAAGGCAGAATAGCTTGAAACTCTTTATTACGAGCTTGTTTAGCTGAGCCCCCAGCCGAGTCGCCTTCTACTAAAAATAATTCCGCTTGGTTCAAATCTTGTTGTAGGCAATCGGCTAATTTACCTGGAAGGGCTGGACCTTGATGTACACGTTTACGTGCAACTTGTTTCGCTTGTTTTAGCCGTGTTTGCGCGCGCTCAATCACAAACGTTGCAAGAAGCTCACCTTGACTACGGTGTTGATTTAGCCAGAGGGAGAATGCATCTTTGATAACATTACTTACAAATGCAGCTGTTTGTCTTGAACTTAAACGTTCTTTGGTTTGGCCGGCAAATTGTGGATCTTTCATTTTAACCGATAATACATATAGGCAAGGCTCCCATAAGTCATCAGCAGATAATTTAACAGCGCGTGGTATTAAATTACGCAATTCACAAAAAGCAGATAAAGCGTCAAAAAGTCCCGCACGCAAGCCATTAACGTGCGTACCACCTTGTATTGTAGGAATCAAATTCACATAACTTTCATTCAGTGAACCATTAGCAGTGCCAGACCAGGCCAGTGCCCAATCAAGGGTCGCATCGTTGCTTTTAAATTCGCCAGTAAATGGCTCTTCAGGGAAATAATCAGCGGGTAACGATTGACGTAAATAATCCGCTAATCCTTTTTCATAACACCATGTTGTCTCTTCTTGAGTGATCTTGTTTTTAAAGGTCATGGTCAAGCCAGGGCAAAGTACAGCTTTAGCACGTAATACATGGCTAAGTTGTTTGACAGATATGCGTGGCGTATCAAAATAATGGGCATTTGGCCAAAAACGGATGACTGTACCTGTGTCACGTTTTTTGGTTGTGCCGGTTTCATTGAGTTCGTTAAGTTTGTCACCGTTAGCAAATGCCATTTGATAAACGATACCATCACGTTTAATGGTTACATCTAATCGTTCTGAGAGAGCATTGACCACAGAGACGCCCACTCCATGCAAGCCTCCAGAGAAGTTATAGCTTTTATCAGAAAATTTAGCGCCCGCGTGAAGACGCGTCATGATAACTTCTACACCGCTTAATCCTAGTTGTGGATGCAAATCAACAGGCATACCACGCCCATTATCTTCCACCTCTATGGAGTTGTCCTCATGGAGGGTGACAACAATGCTGCTAGCAAAGCCTGCAATAACTTCATCGACGCTATTATCAATAACTTCTTGGGCTAAATGGTTGGGGCGGGTAGTATCAGTGTACATACCTGGTCGACGCTGCACAGGCTCTAATCCACTTAAGACTTCAATGGCTTCGGCGGTATAGTTTTCAAGCATGTCAGAGCACTCAATTTGTAAATTTAGAGTAGTTTAACATGAAATGTTGGGACTTGATTCAAGGGATGGTGTTTCTATAATCAAGCAAATGAACAATATAAAGTAAACTGCTTTTATTTTTGTGTTTGTTGTGCTATAAATGCGCAAAATTAATTATATTAAATCGATGAGGTTTGCTATGCGACATCTTTATGAAGAAGTAAATCAGCTTTTAGCGGCTTTAAATCCGCGAGAAAATATTGTTGGTTATTCTGCTCTTGCAACAGATGCTAGTGGGGTATTATCAGAGATTCAGCATGTGCCTGGTGGGGATATACTTACGGGTATAAAAAAATTATTGGAGGACGTTAACTCGGTAATTTCTTCACCTTCAGATAATTCGTTGCGAGGCATAAGGGCGTTATGTGATGATATTTCTTCAAAGGTAAAATGTGATGTAATAATTACGGTTGAACTTATAGATAACGCGGTTCAAGAGATTGCTACGTTAGCTGATCCTACACCTAAGATGCTTGAGTATATACATAGGTTGAAGGGTATTTGTTGTCTAGAAATACAAAACACTCTTAGAGATATAGAGGAAGTGAAGCAGATATTAATAACGGCTCTTGATCACGATATTCGGGCTAGAAAAGAAAAATGGAGTCCAGTATTTGCATGGCTTAGTACGACTCCTCGAGAAGAAGCCGCAGTTGGACAGCTGAAATTATTTCTCAATGGTCAATGTTCTAATCTAGAATCTGAAGTATTTTCTCTAAAAGAAAATAAAGAATTAGGTCGCTTGGCTCAATTGGGGGTGTTAAATGCACTTGTGGGTTCACGAATAACCACTGCGGAGGCGTTTATTATCGCATTAACTACTCGCGAGGCTCGTGGGCTTCCAGCGTTTACAGCTAGCGAAATAGTTAAATCATTACCTTAGTCTTTATCAACAAACCCCATTATTGGGGTTTGTTGATGGTCTTTTATTTATTCCACAACAATCGTTGGAAATTTATCCGTGTAATTTAATGCCTTTTTACTAAGCTCAACCGTTGTTTGTAAGGCGGTTTTGATAAATGTTTTTGCTAATTCACCGGTACCCTGGGCGGCTGTTGGCGTTCCCTGCTCGCAGTCACTACCAATTCGGCGATCTAACGGCCATTGCCCAAGTAGTTTGCTTTGATATCTATTGCATAACTCAGCTGCTCCACCAGCGCTAAAAATGGCGTCTTGGTGGCCACATTCGCTACAAATATGGGTCGACATATTTTCAATGATACCTAATACATCAATATTGGTTTTGGCAAACATTTTTAATGCTTTTTCTGCATCCAAGGTTGCCACTGATTGGGGGGTAGTGACAATAATTGCGCCGGTTAAAGGGATTTTTTGCACTAGACTTAATTGAATGTCGCCAGTGCCAGGGGGTAAATCGATGAGTAAGTAATCGAGTTCATCCCATTGTGTAATATCAATCATTTGTAACAAGGATTTAGCTAACATAGGACCGCGCCAAATTAAAGCGGGTTCGCCATCCGTTAGATAGCCAATCGACATTGCTTGAATACCGTGAGCGGAGACAGGTAGATAATGGTTTCCCGCTACTTGTACAGGCGCTGTTTTGCCTAACATGAGTGGAATACTAGGGCCATAAATATCCGCATCTAAAATACCAACTTTAGCACCACTACGTGCCAAGGCGCTGGCTAGATTGACAGTGACAGTTGATTTTCCTACGCCTCCTTTGCCTGATGCGATAGCAATGGTATTTTTAATTCCTCGCAATCCCTTGCCTGTTAACTGGGTGCGATGTGCTTTAATAAAATGGTCAATGACTAGGTGAACTTGGAATTTTGGAAATGCGTCGTCGAGATTTTTTTGAAGTGAAGGCAATAGCGACTCTTGTAGAAATCCACTTGGAAACCCTGCGCATAAATTAATAATTAGTTGTGTGCCCTCTACTGTTATAATGGGTTTGAGGCCTAAATCTGTGGCACTGATGCCTAGAATGGCGTCAGTGGTAGTTGCCAGTATAGTTGCTACGGATTTTTCAATGTTCATGTGTTACGTACTCCCAAGCAAGCCAACGATTGCTAGCTAAATAATAAAGACCACAATGGATGGAATTTTGTTCACCATTAACGAATAGATGCGCATACTCATTAATTTGTTGGCGGTGACGATGCTCGGCTTTTTCATCGTCTAGCCCTGTTTTAAAATCAATGATCCAGCGTACTCCATTTTCACAAAATGTTCTATCAATGATCTTTGTTACAAGTTCGTTATGTTCTTCAACCAATAGCTCATATTCATTGCATTCATTGTCGTGTTTTTTAATCAGCCATTGGCCAATTGGATCATTAAAAAATTGAGTCAATTGTAGTTTAAGTTGATGTTGTGCTGCCTGAAGTGTGTCGGCATCTAATCCAGAGCATTTTAGTTGATGGTTGGCTAATTCCCAAGGAATTTCTGCGCTGGTTGTTGGGTGATGATCACAAATCCATTGGAGCATTTCGTGCACCACAATACCAATTAGGCGTGGAGTGGTGTTTGTTGTAATAGATGGTATTTCATTCGCTGGATTTGTGCTATTGGATAACAGATGCGGTTCATAGAAATGTATTGGAAGCTGATAAAGTGAGGGAAGTTGCACGGTCGTCTGTAACGGTGGGATTTCTTGGGGTGTTTCGGCGATTATAAATTCGTGATTTTGCAATAAATGACGAAAGGTTCCTTGCGTAAATTTATCACTGTTATCAAACAGGTAGAGGCGTTTTTTTGCTCTGGTTGCTGCAACGTAAAGGAGTCGCTGTAGTTCGTAACCATTTTTTTGTGCATCTAATTGGCCTAAGTAATCGTACAATAAGCATTCTTCATGATGTGCTGCTTTTACTGGCGATATAAGCAATAATTCACCATTTTCGCGGCTAGGCAATTTCAGCCATCGTAGCAGGGGGGCATCTGCGCTTGGTGGTCTTGTACTCAGTCCTGGTAAGATAACGCAATCAAATTCAAGTCCTTTAGATTTGTGAATCGTCATAATTTTTAAACGTGAAGGCACAACTTGTTGTGAGTAAAGTCTATTAAATTCTTGGTTAAATTGGGTGAGATCTTCAATTTGACCATGCTTTTCAAATCGCTCTAGAAGTAACCAATATTGTTCTACATCGTTTTGTTGTGAGGCATCAAGTATTTTTTCGAGGTGTAGTTGCTTAAGTGTATTTGTTATCCATGGAATGAGTTGTTGTTGGTGACGGTTTGCTAAGGCATTTTCTAATACAGTATAAATAAAATGGGCACGCATGCGTCCGTTTTTGCTCAGATCTGTAATCTCGGGTAATTTTGATAAGGCATAATAAATAGATTCATGCTTTGAATACTGAGCAATGCACAGTAAATCATTGAGAGATAAACCACACCACGGGCTCCGTAATAAAGCTAGCCAGGCTAATCGATTACCAGGCATCAATAAGGATTGGGTTAACGACCAAATGTCACGTAAGTGTGGCAGTTGTGCTAATAAATCAATTTCAACGCCTTGAAAAGGAATATGTTGTTCTCGTAAGCAGCGGACGATCTCGGCTAGTTGTTTTCGTGACCGTACTAAAATTGCAATGTCATCGCTGGGATGATGTTCTAGCTCGGTTACAATACGTTCTACTATGGCTTGGGCTTCTTGGATTTTATCTGCATATTGAAATGACATCACACAACTATGTGCATCAGCAGGTTTTATGTGCGTCGATGCATGAAAAGCAATTGCGCCTGACTCAATGTCATTTGTTTGAGGAAAAATAGATTTAAATAGATCATTTACCCAATTTACGATAGTTGCTGTAGAGCGAAAATTACAGCTTAGTTCTAACGGTGTTAATCTTATAGGGCCGATGCCTTGTTCCCGTGCGCGCAGGAAGAGACCGACCTCAGCAGAGCGAAAACGATAAATAGATTGCATGGGGTCACCAACAACGAACAATGTTTTTCCATCATTAGGTTGCCAGCTTTGTACCAATTTACTCAGCAATTGGAATTGCAAAATGGATGTATCTTGAAATTCATCGACTAATAAATGATGAATGCTACTATCTAGATAAAGGGCTAAATCAGTAGGCGATTCATCATCACCTAAAGCAAGCAGTGCCTGTTCTGAAATGGCAGAAAAATCTACTTCATCATGTGTGCTAAAAATTAACTGTAAGTGAGCAGCAAGCAAAGGAAGAAGCGTCAGCAACGATTGTAAAACATCCCATTGTTCACTATTGTAGTGAGGAGGGGGGAGATTTTTGACGCGGATTAGTGCTGAAAGAAAATCAGGTTGCTCTGCGAGATCGCTAAATAGCTGTTTGCTCTTTGTTTTAAGTTCGTTGTAATCTTGGTCACTACACTCGCCTCGTTTTAAACCAACGTGATGATCTAACGCTTTGCGTAGGGTGTTTTGTGACGTAAGTAAAATCGCTGCTAGATGGCTTACTATTTGCCTGTCGAGTTGATTCAATTGCTTCCAATTTTGCAAGGGTGAGTCAGAGTAGCTTTGAATACTGGTAAGTCGTTGCATCAGGCATATTAAATCTTCGGCACGTTCTTTAGGAATACTATGCTGCAAACGCGTTAATTCATGGTGTTCAATTTGTGCTAAGGCGTGTTCGTAGGTTTCTTTATTTTGTTCTTTGGCTTGATATAAAAGATGTAACCATTGATCTCGATTGTTAAGTAATTTAGCTAATAATGTTAGTA
The DNA here is from genome assembly GCA_964654255.1 of uncultured Legionella sp. GTDB lineage: Bacteria > Pseudomonadota > Gammaproteobacteria > Legionellales > Legionellaceae > CAZYME01. The sequence continues at coordinate 9,095 of CAZZGV010000056.1, forward strand.
GGTTATCTTGGCGATTATCCAAGTGGCGCAAAAGTGTTTTTAAACAGGGATGATAGTCTGTGTTTTCTAAGGCGTATAGGTAGCAAGCGCGTGCGGCAGCCATATAGTGGCTTTGTGGTTTATCACTAATTTGCGCGTAGGGAACTTGTTTATCTTGCAAAGGGATAGCGTGTGTTAATGTTTGGCATAATGAATCGATGGTGATAATACGTAGTCGATTCGGTTGTTGTAGAAGCTGCCAATTAAGGGAGCTATCACGTTTTAGAGCAGCAGTTGCAAATGCTAAGGTTTGTTGTTGGTGACTTGATGTGGCGATAATACCATTAGCTGCTTGTTGTAAGGCACGTAGTATCCGTTCGCGCATTTCATTAGCAGCCTTTCGTGTAAAGGTGAGAGCGATAATTTGCTCAGGTGCGGTTACCCCGCCTAGCAGTCTCAGGTAACGTTGGGTCAGAATTTCTGTTTTACCAGAGCCTGCTGGGGCTTGAACAATATAAGAACTGCATGGATCGGTCGCTTGGGCGCGTTGAAGACTGTCGGTTAGCATACATTCCTAGATTTATAACTGAAAAAACACCTCATCAATTATTAAATAACAATTTCCTCAGCGGGTGGGCGAAGGTTGTATGATGAGCTCATGCAATGACCGTATGCGCCGGTATTGGCGATGAGTATTATATCGTTTTCTTTGGTATCTGTCAGCATTCGATCATAACCTAACGTGTCACTAGATTCAA
>CAZZGV010000057.1:0-9739 GCA_964654255.1 uncultured Legionella sp.
ACTATTATAAAAAATAGCACTACCCAGTTTTTATTTTAGTTATAGCACATGGTGGTCATTACAAGGTAACTGTTGACGTAACTGTTGCAAACGTTCTAACTGAATATCAGCAAAAATCACGCCCGCTCCAGACGATTGTTCACTAATTATTTTACCCCATGGCTCAATAATCATGCTATGGCCATGTGTATGACGACCATTGGTATGTTCACCACCTTGATTGGCTGCTAAAACATAACACAAATTTTCAATCGCGCGCGCTCTTAATAAACTCTCCCAATGAGCCGCACCAGTAATTGCAGTAAAAGCTGAAGGTACTGTGAATAATTGTGCGCCACGTATAGCCAATTGACGATAAAGCTCGGGAAAACGTAAATCATAGCAAATACTCAAACCAACACGACCAACAGGTGTATCAACGACAACCAGTTCCTCACCACGTGCAATTGTTAATGATTCGCGATGCATCTCTTGTTCTGAGACATCCACATCAAACAAATGAATTTTGTCATAGCGAGCCACATTTTTCCCGGCTTTATCGTACACCATACAACTTGCTTTCACTTGCGTTTTAGAATGAGATAAAAATAAAGAGCCCGCTATAACCCATAGGCCATAAAACTTGGCAAGTTGACTGATAGCAACCTGAATCTCACCTTGGCCAGGTGCTTCCGCAATTAACAATTTATCACGTGGCTTCAGCCCCATGAATGCAAAATTTTCAGGTAAAACCAATAGCTCAGCACCCCCGTTTCGCGCCTTAGAAAAAAAACCACCTAAATTTCGTAGATTTTCTTTCACATTATCAGAGGAGTTCATTTGAAGTACGGCAACACGGCCCATGATATTAATCCTTAACAGAGGTTAACAATGCTTTTTTCAAGCACTCAACAACCCGTCTAGCTGCATGCCCATCCCCATAAGGGGATATCCCTCGGGACATACTTGCGTACATTTTTTTGTCCATAATCAATTTGCTCACTGCATCAATAATGGTTAATGTTTCAGTACCCACTAACAAGCCAAGCCCCTCCTTAATAATAGCAGCTCGCTCCGTCACATTTCGAAGTATCAGTACGGGCTTACAAAGAGCAGGAGCTTCCTCTTGGATACCACCAGAATCCGTTAATACAAACAAAGAGTGCTGCATCAAGTGCACAAATTCATCGTAGTTCAACGGGGATAACAAATGAATACCCGGTTTATTTGCCAACAATGATATAATTATTTTTTGCACATCTGGATTTGGATGAATAGGAAGAACAATATTGATATGGCTGAATTTCTCCACAAGCATCAGAATTGCTGTGCAAATATTTAGCAAATTTTTACCGATATTTTCTCGACGATGTGCAGTGACAACAATGCAATTCGCTAAATGCGCAAACCGATCGTTAGGTTTATGTTTTAACACCCAAAACAATGAATCAATCACCGTGTTGCCAGTCACCATAATTTTAAACGACGGAATATTTTCACGAATAAGGTTATCTTTTTCTACTGCTGTGGGCGCAAAATGCCAGGTCGCTAAAGAAGCCGTTAATACTCGATTCATCTCTTCAGGAAATGGCTCCATTGTATTATAAGTTCGTAACCCAGCCTCCACATGACCAAAGGGTATGTGATTGTAAAAAGCAATTAAAGACGTCACAAAAACCGTAGTAGTATCACCTGCAGCAAGAAGTGCATCAAAATGCTGTTTTTTGAAGAGCACATCAAGTTTTCTCGATAAATGTCCTGTTAGTTCACCTAGCGATTGATTGCACATCATACTATCCAGATCAACATCTGGATTTAAATTAAAAATCTCTAGCATATTATCCAACATATCTCTATGCTGTGCTGCATTAATTAGATAAACATTTGCCCAAGGGCATGCCTGTAATTGAACGATGATGGGAGCCATTTTAATTGCTTCAGGTCGTGTGCCTATGACACAACCTATGTTAATGCGTTGTGGCTCTCGCATTGAGTAAGTCCTTACAAAAAAACAAAAAAATATCGGATCGATATCCTAGCAGTTTTACAAGGAATATAAACAAAATGATCGCACGCGTTAATTTAGTAGGTTAGGAATGCTGAAAAAAAGGATTTTTATTTCAGTTTGCATTATATTTCTGACGGCAGCGGCGTTATTTTTCATGGCCTGCAAAGAAGCTAAAAAATTACGCCGCGATCCTGTCGTGCTCATGAATAAATACTATCACTTCAAAAACATTGATCCTGAAATAGCTAGAAAAACATTGCTTGTCATTCTCAACCAACATAAAAAATATACCCCCGCTATCCTTGAGTACAAGGAATGGCAACGTAACAATACCCCTATTCAACCAACACAAGACTCAATGCCTATCAATCATCAGGCAATGGTCTCCTCGCTACCCAATTTCCAAGACAACGCAACGACACAAGCGTTTACACTGTCAGTAATAAACTTACCATTCAAAAGCACCCTACGCTTGTATCAGGCGCCCGAACCTTATCAATCCTCGTCTAATAACCATCATGGTAGTTGCCTTGAAAAAAATCTAGCAGCTCCCCACCGGTCTATAAAAAAATTGATGACTAGTGATATCAATAATATTCAATATCTCAAAGAAGCCGGATACAACGCTATTCTACATAACGATCTACTCAAAGCAATTGACTATTTTACTCACGCCTATCATCTAAGCCAGCAACCTGAAATAGCAATGCAGCTGGGTTATTTATATAGTCAGCTTAATGACCGCAAAACCGCATTCCAATATTTTACGTTAGCGTCTCGTAGCCAAAGCGCTGGCCTGTCATTATCCGCCAACAACGCTCTAACTACACTTGTTGGGCAACAAACCAAGAGCTTAGCGCCACCTTTTTTTTCTGAAGTCTTTTTTAATCCATTCACTGAAAGCCGCTTTGGTTTGACTATATTGCCTTTTATTTGGCGCTTAGGTATCGAGCAAAATAACCACGTTCTTAGCAAGGAATACATCTTTTTTAGACGAACCCAAGATAATCGCTCTCAAAATTTAGGCGAAATTTCACAGATTTATGAGGACAACGTACAAATCACAGGGATTGGTGGCCAACTTCGCCCATTAACAAGAATCCCTTTGGTTGGGTTCGTTGAAGTTGGAGCAGCTTATGATTTAGTGTATCGTAACCGCGATCGCTGGCGTTGGGATTTTCGCAGCGGTTTAATGTATTACCAGGAATTTGGTAAACGGCCACTATTTTTTGATGCGGTTAAATTTGCCAGGGGGTATTATTCCGATTGGTATGGTGATGCCACCTACTTCACCAGATATAGCAATCTTATCGGGCTAATACGAACCCACCAAGGCATACGTTTACTCGAATGGCATAGTAGTATGTTGAATTTATATATGACCGGTAGAGTGATTGAAGATACGCAGCGACAATTTTATAACAATATTGCAGAAATTGGTCCGGGGTTATCAATTGTTCCATCTAATCGACTCAACCTACAGATTCGATTTGAGCATATAAAAGGTGTTTATCTACCAGCGGGAGCATCGGTCAATCCCTATGGTAAATACTACACAAACAACATACTCCAATTAATGTTTTACGCAAAATTTTAGAGGCATGATGCCAAACGAAACGATAATACTCATCTACTATCTGATGTGGTACGCCATTATTGCATTATCCATCATCTATATTATCTCAGGATTAGATAACTTTTTTTTAGATAGCTACTACTGGACTCGATATCTATGGCGCAAACATAAAATGCGCCGCTATCAGCCACTAACGTATGAAAAATTGCTAGCAACAGAAGAACAATTAATTGCCGTACTCGTCCCTTGCTGGCGGGAAGCAAATGTCATCTCTACAATGTTACAGCATAATTGTCACGCTATTGATTATAAAAAGTACTTTTTTTTCATTGGCGTCTACCCCAATGACCAAGAAACCATTAATGCAGTTCAAGATATTGCCCATCTAAATAAACATGTTAAATGCATTATTGGAAAACAAAACGGGCCGACAAATAAAGCGGCCAACTTAAACACCATTTATACCTATATAAAAGCATTTGAGGACGAGATAAAACAATCTTTTTCTATTTTTGTCCTACATGATTCAGAAGATGTCATTCACCCCTTATCCTTCAAGCTTTATAATTATTTAATTCCCCGCAAAGACATGATTCAAATTCCTATTTTTCCACGTGAAGTCAATCATTGGAATTTCACACACTGGTTATATGCGGATGAATTTGCGGAAAATCATACCAAAGATATTGTTGTCCGCGAGTCTATACGTGCTCACGTGCCATCCGCAGGCGTTGGCACTGCCTTTAGACGAGGGGCACTACAACTCCTTGAAGATACAGAGACTGGTGAACCCTTTGCTACAAATTCACTCACAGAGGATTACCGAACATCTCTAGCATTACGTGTACGTAATTTAAAACAAATATTTGTGACACAACACGTTGTTCGAATGAAATGGCAGAAAAGCGGTTTTTTTCGTAGACGTTATGTACAAAAACCCAAAAAAGAAATTATTGCTGTTCGTGCATTATTCCCATTAGAATACACTAAGTCTGTACGTCAAAAAGCACGCTGGATCATAGGGATCGTTTTCCAAGAGTGGCGAGATGGGATATGGCCGAAAGAATGGGTGCTTCGCTACACCTTGTCGCATGATAGGAAGTCATTTATAACCCACCTTGCCAATGGTTTCGGATATGTGGTGTTCATATTCTGGCTATTCTATTCGCTTTTTACCTACGCACAACCTGAATACCCTGACTTACAAGAACAATTTAATTTTCATCCTTGGGCCAAATGGTTATGTTTTTTGGCTGCTTTTCAAATGATTGAACGACTTATCCAAAGAACGATTGCAACAAGTCGCGTTTATGGTTTAACCGCAGCCTGCCTTGTTATCCCAAGAGCTATTTATGGAAATATCTTAAATTTACATGCATTAATCAGGGCTTATCGCATTTACTTCAGTAAACCCAAAGATGGCACTTCATCAAAAAACCCCGCATGGGATAAAACCGACCACAGTTTTCCAGGTTTACATCCCCTAGTACCCTTTCGAAAAAGACTGGGTGATATACTAGTTGAGAATCATTTGATTAATGATGAGCAATTACATGAAGCGATGTTTAAACAACAGCGTTCCGGTGAAAGATTAGGACAGATTCTTTGCAGATTAAACTTTATCACTCCATCCCAGCTTGTTAAGATCTTATCTGCACAGTACAACCTACCCTTGCTGCCGCATAAAGAGCTTCTTGCCTTACAAAATATCTGCATACCAAAGCTCTCTAAAAAAACAGCTCGATGGTTAAATAAAAATCGGATCATTCCAATTGATGTAGATAACACCAATAAAAAATTAACCCTGGTCATTGAAGATCCAACGAATGAGGACTTAATTAAAAAAATATTAAACTACTTTACCGCATTCGAAACTAAATTTATGCTGGTTGATGTGGATTAAATTTCTTGTGCAATCACAACTACAATAGTTAATGTTTTAACGTAGCAATGAACCGACATCAAAAACCTAATTACTATAACGGCAGATTCTTCACTGCGTTGAGAATGACGTAGTTGCACAGTAATTGAATTTTGATGCATTCGCCCTTCTTAGACCTCTTGTTAATGGTTATTACTCCAGTTAGACTTGAAAAATCCCTAAACCACCCTCATTTATGCTAAACTTATATATAAATAATCTGGAGTTATTATGAACAGAAATAATGTTTCAGTCTTAGGTCGTCAAACAGAGTCGGCACTAGCTACGAATAAAGTGCTGCGTAATACTTATATGTTACTAGGTATGACGTTTCTTTTTAGCGCCCTCACAGCCTACATGTCTTTTGCAAGCCACGCGCGTCCCATGAACCCTTTACTTTTTATCGTCGGTATATACGGTTTAATGTTTCTAACAAATGCACTAAAAAACAGCGTATGGGGCCTAGTTAGCGTTTTTGCTTTTACAGGCTTTATGGGATACGCTTTGGGTCCTATTTTGAGCTTCTATATTTCTAGCTTCTCGAATGGTCCACAATTGGTAACAACCGCATTGGGTGGTACAGGCATGATTTTCTTTGCTTTATCAGGCTATGCTCTAACTACTCGCAAAGATTTTAGCTACTTAGGTGGCTTTCTTTTTGTAGCAATAATGCTTGCCTTTTTAGCAATGATTGCCAGCATTTTCTTTCAAATTCCGGCCTTATCTTTAGCGATTTCTGCAGCATTTGTACTCATTTCTTCTGGCTTGATTCTATTTCAAACCAGCGAAATTATTCACGGTGGTGAAACCAACTACATCTCAGCAACAGTCTCCTTGTTTGTATCTATCTACAACTTGTTTATTAGTCTTTTAAATCTATTGGGCGCTTTCTCAGGCCGCGATTAATCGCTAATCTTTTAAATAAACATGGGGCTCTAGAGCCCCATGTTTATTTCACTAACCTTGCTGCCAACTAGCTTTAGTCCTAAATAATTCAGATAAATCTGCTTTTGTCTTTTTAAATTCGAATGGCTGCTCAAATTTGTCGCGTGATTGCTGATAATAAACGCCTAAAGGTACTGGATAATCTGGGAAGGTTAAGCGTGCAAGACGCATGGCAGATATAAAATCCGTAGAATCGTGATGATATGTTCCAGACTCCGAGAAAGCAACGCGCTGCAAGTGCTCATCATTCAAGGTTAGTGCTAACTCTTGATCTGTGCCAAAACGTTAAGGTTGACCATCTTGTAAAAGAACCGTGTTATTAGAACGGTTTGCCTTTAGTGCAAATTCATCAAAGGCACCATTGTTAAAAATATTACAATCCTGATAAATTTCAATGAACGCACACCCCTGGTGTTCATAGGCCTTTTTGATGACCTCACCCAATTGATTAGGGTCTTTATCCACTGCACGAGCGACAAAACTGGCACCAGCGCCTAAAGCTAATGCCAATGGGTTCATGGGTTGATTTGTAACACCTTGTGGCGATGTCTTGGTAACCTGACCTTTTTGTGAAGTAGGCGAAAATTGTCCCTTGGTTAAACCATAAACTTGATTATTCATTAATAAAATTTTGACATTCACATTGCGTCGTAAACAATGGATCAAGTGATTACCACCAATGCTTAACGCATCACCATCACCAGTGATAACCCAAACGCACAAATCATCGCGCACCGCTTTTAATCCTGTCGCTACAGCTGTTGCACGCCCATGAATCGTATGAAAACCATACGTATTCATGTAATACGGAAGCCGACCGGCGCAACCAATGCCAGAAACAAACACATGTTTCTCAGGTGCCAAGCCCAGCTCGGGTAATATTCGCTGTAACGCTGCCAAAATGGCGTAATCGCCACAACCTGGACACCAACGAACTTCGGTGTCATTAGCAAAATCTGTGCGTTTGTAGGTTTTAGTCATGGCTCACGTCCACTTCGGAATGTTGGGTAATATCTCTAATGGCATTCACCAAGAAGCTACTAGTAAATGGTTGACCATTACATTGGCTTATTGAATGAGCATCCACCAAATAGCGTGCGCGTAATAATTGGCACAGTTGACCTGAGTTTAACTCTGCCACGACAACATGCTTAAATCGTTTAAGAAGTGGACCTAATCCATCCGGTAATGGGTTTAGATGGCGTAAATGCAGAAGCGCCACAGAGAAGCCCTCTGCTTGGCACTGGGCCAACATTGCTTTAAAGCTACCATATGTGCTGCCCCATCCAACCAATAAAATCGTTGCATTTTCATCGCCTTCAATGACAAGAGCTGCATAGTCGCGGGCAATACCTGCTATTTTTTGACAACGCAAATCCACCATTTTTTGATGATTAGCAGCGTCATAACTTACTTTACCCTCATCCCCTTGCTTTTCTAATCCACCTATTTGATGAATAAACCCTTCTGTGCCAGGAATAGTCCAGCTACGACTTAATACGTCATCCCGTTGATAAGGCTTTGGAAAACGATTAACGTTAATTGTAGGCAGGGTTAATGAATCGACATCTGGTATTTTCCAAGGCTCTGCTGCATTAGCAAGATAAGCATCTAACATCACAATAACTGGTGTCATGTATTTAATAGCTATCGTGAACGCTTCAATAATCGTATTAAAGCAATCAGCGGGCGTTTTCGCAGCTAACACGGGTAAAGGCGCCTCTCCATGTCGGCCGTAAAGCGCTTGGCGTAAATCGCTTTGTCCTGTTTTAGTCGGCATCCCAGTCGATGCGCCAGCACGCTGGACATCGATCAAAACCAACGGTAATTCAGCAACAACTGCTAATCCCAAACCTTCGCTCTTTAAATCAAGCCCCGGGCCAGACGTGCAACTTAACGCCAAGGAGCCTCCATATGCTGCCCCAATACAAGCACAAATAGCCGCAATTTCATCCTCGGCTTGTAATAATTGAACGCCGTAATCGGTTAATTTGGCGCATTCATGCAATATAGCGGAGGCTGGAGTAATTGGATATCCAGAAACAAACATTGGTGTGCGCAAACTAACCGCAAGCGTAGCAATGGCTAAACTAACCGCTTCAACACCGGTTATTTGACGATACTCGCCCAAAGGACGACTAACCTGACCTATCATGTAGTGACGACGAGTTAACTCCAAGGTCATCGCATAATTATAACCCGCTAACAACGTCAATTCGTTAGCTTTAGCAATAGCTGGATTATTTTTAAATTTCTTTGCAATAAACGCAAGACAGCTATCTGTTGGCAAATCAAACAACCACAACACTAACCCTAACACATAAAAATTCTTAGCTTTTTTAGCTTGAGCATGGGTAATGCCTAATGTCTCTAAGGCCAACACTGTATTTGTTATCAATGGTAAAGAGACAACATGATAATGTTCTGTGGCATCATTCAACATATCGGGACTGCAACCAGCCTTTTCCCAATCTTTGGCTTGCATGCTGTCTTCATTGACAATCAACAAACCACCTTGATTAAGATACTGTAATGAGTTTTTTAACGCGGCAGGATTCAAAGCAACCAAAACATCCAGCGTCTCACCGGCTGTGAAGATAGCCTCTTCCGACATTGCCAATTGAAAACCAGATACACCTGCCACGGTACCGGCGGGTGCGCGAATTTCAGCTGGAAAATCAGGTAATGTTCGGACATCGCGACCTGTTAACGCCGCAGTGATTGTAAGTTGCTCACCTACTAATTGCACACCATCACCGGAGTCGCCGGTAAAACGAATAACAATTGCGTCAGTCATTGACATAATTTCTCGCTTCTTGCATAAGTTGGCGCATTTGTTTTACAGCTTCTTTGAAGCCACAAAACAGTGCTCTGGCAACAATGGCATGGCCAATATTTAATTCATGTAGTTCTTTAATACTAGCAATGGATTGGACGTTATGGTAGTGCAATCCATGCCCTGCATTAACAATAATTTTTTGACTTGCAGCGTATTCAGCTGCGACTTGTATGCGCTGCAATTCATGACTTCGAGAAGCATCGTTTGTAGCATCAGCATAACAACCGGTATGCAACTCAATCACAGGCGCGCCAGCAGCTTTGGCTGCGTCAATTTGTTGAATATCTGGATCAATAAACAACGAAACCTCACTTCCTAAATTTTGCAGTCTTGTAACAGCATTTTCTACAGTTTTAAAATGAGTAATAACGTCTAGCCCGCCTTCGGTGGTTAATTCTTCACGCTTTTCTGGCACAAGGCAAGCATGCTCTGGCATGATTTCTTCAGCAAAATCAAGCATGGCATTCGTAA
>CAZZGV010000058.1:0-9731 GCA_964654255.1 uncultured Legionella sp.
CGTTTTGCTAGGATGCGCTTGGAAGAAAACAATTTTCAAGCGCATCAAGACGCAGATGTCTACTTTAAAACAGCGGCATATTTGGGTGATCCTGATGCGATGGTTGTGGTTGCTGAAAAATATTTGAAAGAATCGGGAATGTTTGATGAGGCAGTGGGTTTGTTAAAGCGTTCTTGTGAGAATTCTAACCCCAGAGCATTTTTTCTTTTAGGTCAATTGTATGAGAAGAATCATTTAGAAGAGGATATTCCAGAAGTACAAATAAAAGAAAAAACTGCAAATCAACAATTGACACCGAATCAATTAAAGGCAATTTGCTTGTATCAACAAGCAAATTTTCCAAATAAATATCCACCAGCGATTATTGCATTAGCTTGTTTGTATAGTAAGCAAAAACAGTTTGATTGGGCTTATAAATATTATAAACAGTTAGAGAACCCTAGTAACTATGCAGACTTAAAGGACGTTGAAGACAATTTGATTAGACATTTGTATTTACAGTCCCATTTAGCCCGTTACCGCGGTCGTTTGTTTCAGGATCCAAGGCAGCATACAGCTGAAGATTATTATCCTAGAGGACATTTATCTTTGTCATATGATATTTAGTTGGAAGTGATGGACTACGCTGGTGTAGTAGCTCAGCCCCACCCATCGAATTCGATTGTTCACCAAGATTTTGACATCCCCGCTGAGCTATTACCTATGATGTTCTAGGGGCTTACTTATTTGTAAGCTACTATAAAATAACCCTACCACATTAATGATGCACCGTCGTTGTAACTTCCAATGCATGCCTATATAATAAACTATATTACTTTTTTTTGACTATATGACTTATTTATTTAATTTAGCATTCATTTATAAACCATTTAATAGCACCTCAGCTTTCTTAGATCTTTGTGATGAATATACGGAAGGGTCTGGCTCCTTTAGGTATTTATCAAGAATTATAAATTATATTTGGTTTTGCTCGGTATACCAACTTCATTACCAATCTCTTTTTAAACCCTATCAGCTAGGCAAGATAAGTGCTGATGAATTTTTAACAGGATTGGCTGATATTTTTTATTTTTTAAATCATTTAGATAATGATACACGCAAAAAGAAATTGGTTCAGGCGTGGAATAGTGGCGTAATTTTGCCTGAAAATCCTAAGAAAAAATTTGATTTAATATTAGATAAAGCTACTCAAGGGCCAGTATATTTAATTTCTGATGCAAATGAATTACATATCGAACATATATTACAGCAGCTTAAACAATATTACCCCGCGTTAGATTTAACAAATATAAATATCAGATTAGATGGGACTAAAGCGCCTATACAACTTTTTAATAATGTTTATTTATGTATCACTTATCAATATCAAAATAACACCGATGAATTGGTTGAACATTTGGTTAATGAGTCAACTACCCCCGCAACTTTATTAAGTCAATCACCTCTAGATCTAAAAAAAGCTAAAGAATTAAATCTCAATGTTATATCTATTGAAAATTTTTTCGTAAAAGAGCAGCTTGCGCAGTATCTTAGCAAACGAAAGCAAGGTGAAGAGTATTATACGTTTCGTTATTTATTAAGCTTTTTCAATTGTGACTCACGTGCACATGGCGCGACGGCCAAGTTATCCGCCGCAGATAAATTACTTACTTATTGGGATAATCCAGATGCTTTGATGGATAATTTAACTGACTTTGAAATGCATGCTTTGTGTGAGGGACAGTTGGGACAAATTGCAATGAAGCATCCTAGTTTATCCACTACGCTCAAACAAAAAAAACGGTCTATGATACATACCCCTCCAGAACCGATGGAAGGCGACAGTTTAGAAACATTGTGTAAAAAAGCGATTGATTATGCAAATTATTATGTTCGGGTTTCACCTCACAAAACTATGATACAACATCATCTTCAAAAAGGTTTGGATGTTTCAGGTGAAGAGCAAGAAAAAGAAACTATGTTGCACCTAGGCTTTCGATACCCACTTGGTTTGCTCCAGTTTTATCGCGCGCGCTTGCAGTTTTTTGCTCCATTTAAACAAAAAATTTCTTTGATAAAGAATGCTCGAGTAGGAAATTGCGGTGAGCTTTCAGATTTAGTTATGGACTTTTTTTATAAAGCTTACAAAAAAGGAAGCACTCACATTGAACTTAATACTATTTATGTTGCTAAATTAGGAAATAAAACTCCAAATTATACAGTTAGTGGTGATTCAGCTGTTGATAAAAGAGCTCCAGATCATATGATGGTTGTTGTTGGAAATTATATTGTAGATCCTTTTTGTTCTCTATTTTGTTCAATTGATCAATATAAAAATGACACATTGGCTCTAGAGAGTTCTTCTGGGGACTCTATGACTGTCGGTAAATACTCTTCTGATGAACATGATATAGAAAAATTGTATGCTTTAGCTGAGATTCTAGATTCAGCAGAAGAAGGCGTTAATCGAATTACGTTGAGTTAAAAATGTTTAACGCTTTATACTTTTTTCTGGGTATAAGCAGAGTTAGTAAAATAAGTGTAGTAGTTATATGCGCTTAAGTAAGGTGGTTTTTATATATGTTGTCTATCCAAAAAATAATGTTTTGGGATAGACAACATATTGTTGGTCAGTTTATTTGTGCGTTAATTGCTTTTGAATTTTTTGCCCTTTTTTTAAGTGCATTGTGATGTGCTGGTGTGTTTTTTCTAAATCAGCTTTTAACACAGGATTGTAAACATGTTTTGATAGATTAGTGTCTATTAGATTTAAAGCAGCTTGATGATCGGCTACCATATCATTGATATATAGCATATCAAAATTGCCCTCTGTTGCAGCGTTTAAAGCGCGTATTTCTTTTTTTCCACCGTTGTTAATCTTCTTTACAGTGCTTGTTTGTACAGGAGTTATGTTTAAATCTTTGCTTAATTCTAAAGCCTTATTCAGGTTTTTTGTGTGCTCTCGTTCAAGCATTTTGGCATAACGTTTAACAGAGTGATTTGTAGATTTTTGCAATGCAAGTTTTGCAGCAGCTATTTCATTGGTATTGAGTGCAACTAGAACGGCAATAACTTCGCCATCTTTTTTCATCTGAGCACTTTGAGATATAGTGGCTTGTTTGATAGCTGGAGCATGTATTGCTAAAGAAGCTGGTGCGTAGGTTGTGGCTCCTATAATTGTTGCAATGCTTAAAGCTACAAGATTTTTTGATTTCATTGTATAAGTCCTTTTAAGTTAATAGCGTCCTAGAAAAATAAGTATATTTAATAAAAGGTAAAAGCGCCACTTTGGGATGTGGGTGTTCAGTTATTTTAATCAAAATAAAATCATAATATTTGAAATATGAGCTAATTATTGGCGGGCAATGCTTGATATACCCTTGAAATTTTAATATTTTACCCCACATATGCTGAATATGATTGTTTATTGGCGAGGTGTTTGTGAAAAAAAATTGGCCAACAAAAAATAAAGATATGCATATCGCACAGTCGATTATGGAAGAGTATGCCTTAAAACAAAATACTAGTGCTTTGGGTTTGTTTGAGATAGTTGTAAATCAAACTGAAAAGTGCATGAATTTTCGTTTGGCAAATTGGGTTTTGGCTATAGCTACTCGATTTAATTTAATATATGGTGCGAATCAAGGTGAAGAAATTACTCGTTTAGTAATAAGCCATTGTATGATTCAAGGGCAAACATTGCACTAGTTTAATAGACCTTTTTTAAAATTTTCTGGGGGTAGTGGGTGGTTTTGTTTCTCGCATAGCTTTTTTCATTTCATCAGTGGCTTCTGTGCGATACTATGGAATTTAACACTCTTTAGTCGCATGTTTTTACTATGCCAACTGCTGATATTCCTGAGATTCTACAATCTCAAAAGGCTTATGTTGTTAAAAATTTGGCGGTGCCTGAGCATCCATTATATTCGGCTGCTCAACGCTTACTTTATGTTAGTGATTATGCTGGTCGTTACATAGATCATTTGACGATGTTGTTGCAAGAGGATGATTGTCTATCGTCATTAAGTGGTGCTGATTATCAGCGATTAATAGCCGATATCTCTCTTGATCTACCTTTTCATATTTTCTGTCGTTCACTACGCTATTTTCGTCATCGATATTTTTTGCGGTTATTGTTACGTGAACTATCAAATCTGGCCTCGACGCAAGAAACAATGACTTCGTGGTCTGATTGTGCAGATGCGTTAATTTTACATACGATACGTTATTGTGAAGAGCAATTAATGCAGCGTTATGGTAAGCCATATCATTCCTCAGGCATAGTTGCAGAGTTTTATGTGTTAGCTATGGGAAAACTAGGAGGCAGGGAACTTAATTTTTCTTCTGATATTGATTTGATATGTATATTTTCCGCAGCAGGGTTCACCAATGGCGCTGAATCCATTAGTAACGAGCAATATTTTACTAAGGTAGTGCAGCAATTAAAACAGTCTCTTCAATCCATGACCTCGGATGGTTTTGTGTTTCGTGTTGATTTACGTTTGCGCCCTAATGGTGATAGTGGGCCATTGGTATCGTCTCTTATGGCCATCGAAACGTATTATCAAGAGCAGGGGCGTGACTGGGAGCGTTATGCGATGGTTAAGGCGCGCCCGATAAGTGTGAGTAATAATCACGATTGGTTTTATCGTTTGATCACGCCATTTGTATACCGTCGTTATGTAGATTTTGGTGTCATTGAGTCATTGCGGAGTATGAAAGCAATGATTGAGCGTGAAATACAGATAAATCCCATGTTGAACGATATAAAACGTGGGCGTGGTGGTATTCGAGAAATAGAGTTTATTATCCAATCGTTTCAATTAACGCGCGGTGGTAGGTTGCCCCAGATACGGCATCAAAATGCGATGGTGGCCTTGGCTGCATTAAAAAAAGAAAAATTATTGTCACATACAGTGGCAATACAACAAGCGTATATATTTTTGCGTAAATTAGAAAATGCTCTGCAAGCTCAAAATGATCAGCAGACACATTGTTTACCAGTGGACCCAGTGAAACAAGCTCAACTTGTGATGATGATGGCGTATGAGAGTTGGACTGTGCTTTTGAGTAAACTGCATCAATATCAGCGGATTATTAGTCATGTATTTAACGTTGTCTTAAATAATAATAACGACGATGCGTATCAAGATGAACAGCGTTTGCTTGCGCATCAGATGGGTAGTGTGTGGCAGGGCCATGTTGAGCCAACTATGGTTGTTAATCTGTTAATGAGTCTTGGCTTTGAGCAGGCAGAGCGTTGTTATCACATTATTCAAGCATTTCGTCATTCACCTCGCTGTCGTCGTTTGTCTCAAGCTGCCCGTATTCGTCTTGATCGTTTTATGGTGCTTTTACTTATCGAGTTAGTACATGTTAGTAAAGCAGACGAAATATTGTTGCACGTGGTGCGGTTACTAGAAAATATAGTAGCGCGGAGCGCTTATTTAGCATTGCTCACTGAAAACTCATCTGCTTTGCGTGAGTTATTACATTGGTTTGCGCATAGTCAGTTTATTACGTCTTTATTAGTCGAGCATCCATTTTTGCTTGAAATATTGATTGATCAAACACATATCTGGCGACCACCTTCAAAGACACAATTAGAGCATTTATTGCATGAGAAACTGGCACATTGTGGTGAGGGGGATTTGCAAGATGATCTGTTGCGTCAATTTAAATTAACGTGTTGGTTGCTCGCTGCCCGGGCTGAGTTATATAGACATTGTGATGCAGTGCGTATTGGCCAATTTTTAGCGGATGTTGCGCAGGTTATCATTGAAAGGGTGCTTACAAAGGCGTGTTTAGAATTAAGTGATCGCTATCCCGATATTATGCAAATCAAAGCGCAGTTTGCGATTATTGCGTATGGGAAATTAGGTAGTCGCGAAATGAACTATAACTCTGATGTTGATTTGGTTTTTTTGCATATGGTAATGCCAGAACATGAGGGATTGGTTACTCGTTTGACGCAAAAAATTTTGCATATGTTAACTATACGATTGCAAACGGGTGTTCTTTATTCGGTTGATACACGATTGCGTCCGTCTGGATCGGCCGGCCTTTTAGTAAGTCATTTAGATACATTTGTAGTTTACCAATTAACCAAGGCTTGGACATGGGAGCATCAAGCGCTTTTGAAAGGCCGGGTGTTATTTGCAAACCAACGCGTTACCACCTTGTTTTATGAATTAAAAAAAGATGTTTTATTATTGCCTAGGAATAAAAAAGCGCTTCGTGATGAGGTAAAAGCGATGCGTATCAAAATGGATAAATCTATCGTTGGCCATCCAATTAAGTATGATGCAGGAGGTCTAGTGGATTTGGAGTTTTTAGTTCAATTTCTAGTCTTGGCCCATCCAGAGCAACGTTTTTCACGTTTAACGAATACAGCAGCTCAGCTACAACGGTTGCATCACTCACATGTTTTGAATGACTTACAATTTGAGCAGTTAATACGTGCGTACAAGCATTTTCATCACGCGCTGCACCAGCATGTGTTGCAATCCAGTTCAACTCCTTGTGAAAAAGAGAGAAATGACGTATTAACTGTCTGTCAGACATTATTGTAAGGTTCGCTTTATTGGAAGTCAGCATATAAATCATAATCATCACTATCTGTAATAGCGACTTCAATGATATCTCCTACGCGAATACTGTTTTTTGGAGGTAGATAAACTAGTCCGTCAATTTCTGGCGCATCGCTCATGCTTCGAGCGATGATGTCGTCATCGGTTATAGTATCGATAAGCACGGCCTGTTTAGAGCCAATTTTTGCTTGCAATTTTTTTCGACTAATTTCTGCTTGAAGTTGCATAAAGCGATGATAACGTTCCTCTTTTACATCTTCGGGTACGGGATCAGCTAATTCATTTGCTTTAGCACCGGATACTGGCGAGTATTGAAAGCAGCCTACGCGATCGAGTTGCGCTTTTTCTAAAAAGGATAGTAGCTCCTCAAATTCATCGTCTGTTTCGCCAGGAAAGCCAACAATAAATGTTGAGCGTAACGTTATATCTGGACAAATATCACGCCAAGATGTGATGCGGGCTAATGTATTTTCACTGCTAGCAGGGCGTTTCATCGCCTTAAGAACACGTGTACTTGCATGTTGTAGTGGGATATCCAGATAAGGCAGAATCAGCCGGTCACGCATTAGGGGAATGATCTCATCTACATGGGGATAGGGATAGACGTAATGCAAACGCACCCAAATGCCTAACTCACCAAGTTGCTCGCATAAATCATAAAAACGAGTATTGACTGTTTTACCTTGCCATTCTACAGGCTGATATTTGGTATCAATTCCATAGGCGCTGGTATCTTGGGAAATAACGAGTATTTCTTGCACGCCGGCATCTTTCAGGCGACGCGCTTCTGTTAGGATCTGTGTGATTGGATAGCTTTGTAATTTGCCGCGCATTGTTGGGATAATGCAAAAGGTGCATTTTTGATTGCAACCTTCAGAAATTTTTAAATACGCATAATGACGCGGTGTAAGTTTAATACCTTGAGGTGGCACAAGCTGGGTAAATGGGTCGGCTGGTGGAGGGAGATGGCGGTGTACCGCACGAACAACGTCTTCGTAGGCATGAGCACCACTGATGTGTAACACATCAGGGCAAGCTTCTCGAATCATGTCAGCTTTAGCGCCTAAGCAACCAGTCACAATGACCCGACCATTTTCAGCCATTGCTTCACGAATGGTATCTAAAGATTCATTAACTGCGGAATCAATAAATCCACACGTATTAATGACCACAACACCAGCATCGTCATAACTGGAGACAAGATCGTAACCTTGCGCACGCAACTGGGTAATGATTCGTTCAGAATCGACTAGCGCTTTCGGACACCCTAAACTGACAAAACCCACTTTATGATTCATAATATTCTATCTGATAAAAAAGTGTGCGAATTATACGGGCTTAAGAGGGTGGTTGTCTATGTGTAAAACCAGGCAATCTATCTAACGTTTATTGGTACTTTACTACCATGGTTATCTTTTTTGCCATATTTGGAATATCTGAAATTTTAGTTTATTTATAGACCAATGTGGTATAATATTGTCTTTATCGTTAGATCTTATCAAGCAAAATTTTTGGTAGAACCATCAAATGAACTTTCCTAACATTAACAGTTCAATCGTTTTAAACATTCTTTCGGTTATTACATTGTTTATATCAAATCCTGTAATCGCTGATCCGGCTACTTCGCGTGTTGCGCGTCTAAGTTACATCAAAGGGATAGTGAGTTTTTCTCCTGCGGGCCAGCATCGTTGGACCAACGCCATGTTAAATCGTCCATTAATAAGGGGTGATCAGTTATGGTCAGATATTAATTCTCGTGTTGAATTGCAGATGGGTGCGGCGGCACTTCGTATAGATGAGCAAACGGGGCTAAATATTTTAAACCTTACTACTAGGATTGCTCAATTTAAAATTACTGATGGAGCCTTGGTGTTAAATGTAAATCGTATTAATCAGGGACAACGTTATGAAATAGATACCCCTAATTTGGCATTTGTGGTGAGAACACCTGGTTTCTATCGTGTTAGTGTCAATGCTAAAAATAAAATAACTTCTGTGACTGTTCGTAAAGGCTTAGGTAATGTATATGGGGTTTCTAAGGCATATAAACTTAGTCAAGGAAGGTTTTGCCAATTTACTGGCACTAACCTTAAGGTATATCAATGTTCTGCTGTGGGTCCGATGAATAATTTTGATCGTTGGGTTATTGAGCGCAATCAACGCATGATCAACGTCATTTCAACCAGGTATGTGTCTTCAAATATGGTTGGGTATGAGGATCTAGATAGCTATGGACGATGGACTGTGGTCAAAACCTATGGCCGTGTGTGGATTCCAAATCATGTTAATCGAGATTGGGCTCCTTATCGAACAGGCCGTTGGGTTTGGCTTTCACAGTGGGGGTGGACTTGGGTAGACGAGCAGCCTTGGGGATATGCACCATTTCATTATGGTCGTTGGGTGAGTATCAACCATCAATGGAGTTGGGTTCCTGGTCCACGGTGTGTTGAGCCAATATATGCACCAGCTTTGGTTGTTTTTGTTGGGGGACGGGGTGCAAGTTTTGAGCTTACTAATGGACGGTCTGGTATGGCGTGGTTTCCACTCGGCCCTGGTGAAGCGTATATTCCTCCTTACCAAGTAAGCCGAAGCTATTTTCAAGCATTAAATAATAGTAATACGGTTATTACAAACACAACTATCAACACTATTTATAATAATCAACAGACAAATCTTACCTATCAAAATTTGAATGTAACGAATGCGGTTACTGCAGTTCCAACCAATGCATTTGTTCAGTCAAAATCTGTGAATCAAGCTGTTGTTCCAGTAGCTGCAGAGGTTATAGTTGCAGCTCCAAAAACACAAACGGTAAAAATTGCTCCGGAAGATGTCAGTGTGTTGGGTGGCGAGACGGCTGGGGCTCAACCTGCTCCTGCAGTTATTGATAGTCCTGCTGTAGTAAAAACACCAGTGCCTGAAGCCGCCATTCCATCTACTAAAGAGACGAACATTGTAATTAATCCACAACAGGAAGGAGCACCAGAGTCTATCCCAAGTAATACGCCCATTGTTGATCCACAACCAGAGGTGCAGTCAGTAACTGCAGAGCCAGCGCGAGCTCCACAACTCGAACCCGCTGCAGAGCCTGAGCGAGCGCCACAACCTGAACCTGCTGCAGAGCCCGCGCGAGCTCCGCAACCCGAACCAGTTGCAGAGCCT
>CAZZGV010000059.1:0-2378 GCA_964654255.1 uncultured Legionella sp.
AGTGGAACCGGAACTTGGGGCGAATGGCTCTTCAGTTCTCAGGTAATAGCCACACTATAGTTAATATCAAGATGCATTTTAATAAAATCCCACAGTTAACTATTGACTACTATTTCAACATGTTACGTTAATAGAGTTAATAGCACTATTATCTAGTGCATGTTGTATCTCATTGTTTAGATGCGTAGGATAGTTAATAACCAACGAGCGTTGTGTAACAGGCGTTTCTCCGCGTGATAAAGCCTGACTCACCGCAACAACCGCTAGGCATGCTTCAGACATATCTTTAATCACCGCGTGTGGTCCGGGATTTAAAAGCAACTGATTTGCCTGCGCTTGCTTTTCTGAGAGCTTCTCTGGGCTTAACCCAGCCAGCTCATCTTCACTACTAAATCCCATATGCGTACTATAATCACGAACACCAAACACCCAAGGAAAATCAGCCGCCGAAAGAAGATTTGACAAATCACTACTAGCATCTGTAAAAAAAATGACGTGTTTCATGTCTGCTTCAGATATATTCAATTTCGACATGTTGTTTTTAACCATGGCCATGCGCGTTCCATCAATGACTTCATCTGCAGTTGTAGTAAAATTAAATAATCGATATACATTCGACATACCAAGATTAGCTGTTGTGCGTGAATAGCCTGTTGTCAGGGCACATAATAAAGACTGCGCTTTAAAAAACTCAAAGGCTTCCTCAACATAAGGCGTTGGAGCCGAAAATTTCGCAATACTACCATTCAGTTCTTTAGTAAATTCATCATGCAATTTAATAACATCGTCCTGATTAGGCGCTTGTCCAAAACGTTGTTCCCATTGAGTATTTAATTCAGACAATAAAGCCTCAATATGCTTTATCTTTTTGGTACCCATAGGGCCGGTAATTTGCTTATGTGTTAATTTAAATCCATGCTTATCAAATATGCTACGAAACGCATATAAAGGTGCTAAACAATACTTATCCACCACCGTTCCAGCACCATCTGTTTGCACTAACCGAGCACGATGTTCGCTTTTAACAGAACGCATTTGTTGACTAGCCCATTGTGCATATTGCACATGTTGTGGAGTCAATGGGCTAGCCGAAAAAAATCGAGGAACATGATGCAGTAGACGTGAAGGGATAGCGCGCAATAACATATTCAGACTCCTTGTGTAAAAAAATAGACTCCATGTAAACGAATCAACTCTCGCATTAATTTTTACGACATTTACAACACGTCTAGCTAAATGCCCCCAACGATTCATTCGTTATAGTGAACGACGGGATGACCTTATGCGTGCTGCTATAGCAATACAACCGTGCCCTGCATGCAGACCAATAGCAGACGAAACATTTTCAATATACGCTGGCGATTTTTGAAAAGCTTCTGTTGTGAGATGTGCAAATGCACGCGCTTTTTCTTCCACGCCTGCATGAACAATACAATACCGCTGCAATTCTTTTCCAGGTTCAGACTGCATTTTTTTTGTAATAGCAATCAATTTTGATAGAGCATGATCCGCATTAAATGCTGTTGCAAAATAAGATCCTTTTCCGTCTTTATCAATCGAAATAATCGGCTTTATCCCTGAAAACTGTCCTATTCGACCAGCAATTTTATTGATTCGACCGGAGCGAACCATGGTTTCAAGATCATTAACCATCACAAAAAGAGAGGTTTCTGGGATTGCATCATTAACCGCATTAATAATAGTTTGCAACGATTGCCCCTCACGAATTAATTCTCCGGCATATTGAACTAAAAGCCCTTGTGCTCCCGAGTTTGTGCATGAATTTATAACATGAACATTTGGGTATTTTTGCGCCACGCGTGCAAGAGCATCAAATGTACCACTCAATGCTTTTGCAATAGATATAACAAGAACATGTTTATACTGTTGGGATAGAAACGATAACTTTTGTTCTATCACAACAGGTGATGGGAGTGATGTTTTTGGGTGGGCTTTTAATTTATTTAAATTTTTATAAAAGACATCCGACTCAAAACAATACCTATCAAGCAAGTGATGCTCATCAATATGAATATTTAAAGGAATCTGATGTACCTGGTATTCATCTTTTAATGCTTGTGGCAGATCTGCACTAGAATCCGTAACAAGTGCTATATCATGATTACGCTCATGCAGAACCTGAAACTGACGCAACATATCATCAATTTTTGGCGACTCAAGGGTTCCATACCCCATTAAACTAGAAAAAATAGCAGACGGCTTATTACTATGAATATGCACCCTACAGGTTTTTTGATTACCGGTAAACACCAAACAATCGCCATAGTGTTCAAGCGCTTTTGAAAGCCCTGTTTTATCAATCACGTCAGACTTTAAAATAACCTCCGTGCAATACCTATGCAAGGGTCGTGTCTCAA
>CAZZGV010000059.1:2388-9574 GCA_964654255.1 uncultured Legionella sp.
CAAGCAATGTATGTTTATGCTCAATTGGATGAGCAATGCCTATTGGGTAATTATTTTCACTAAGTCGTTCACCAGATAATAAGGAAGCAAAACCATCCACAAAAAAATAAAACCCCAATGCCCCTGCATCTACAACCTGTGCTTCCTTAAGAACAGGAATGTTCTCTGCTGTTGCGTCCAAGGTTTCCTTCAAAATAGGGCGTAACTTACCCATAAGCTGATTAAAACAACTCGTATCTTGACTAAGCATACTCGCTATGTTTGCAAATGCCTCAATCATAGTAAGCATTGTCCCGTCGATCGGAGAAGAAATAGCGGCTCTTACATTAATAGCCGCATTGACTAACGTAGCAGAAAAATTACGTGTATCCATTTCTGTTGCGGTGCCATAAACCACTGCTAGCGCATTAAAAAACTGAGAAAAAATAATCCCTGAGTTACCTCGAGCTCCACGCAAACTTGCCTCGGCAACTGATTCAAGCATGTCAGTCAACCGTGGTTTTGTATGAGAGTTAGCAATAATAGCCGTTGCTGTTGATGCTAAATTATCGCCTGTATCACCATCTGCTACTGGAAAAATATTAATTGCGTTCAGTTGGTCTCTTACTGCAATAACAGATTGGCAACCTTTAATAATTGCTTGATGTAATAATGTAGGGCTTAAATGGGATAAATGCATAATATATTAATTAACAAAAAAAAGTGTCATGATGGCTGATATTAAAAGGAATTACTATTTGTTTATTAGAAATATCAACCAACAATTATCAAAAATTACTGGTTCCTTTAAACCTTATAAAGGAGTGCACGATGGCCCATTATTTAATAATCGCAGCGAGCTCAGCTATTGGTCAAGAAATTGTACGTGAACTTATTTTACAAGGGAACACTGTTTTTACAACTGCTAGAGATACACGCAAAATTCAACCTGACGCGCTTCTTGATGCTACCGATTTTGATGCTGTTGATAACGTGTTTAAACAAGCAGGTAAGATCGATGGCGTAGTTAACTGCAGTGGTTCCCTGCTGCTAAAAAGTGCTCATATGACATCTAAATCTGAGTATCAAGCTGTTATAGACGCTTCAATAACCACCTCCTTTGCCACGCTTCGTGCCGCAGGTAAGCACATGAAAGAAGGCGGTGCCGTTGTATTAATTTCCTCAGCAGCAGCACTCACTGGTCTCGCAAATCATGAAGCAATAGCCGCAGCAAAAGCCGGAGTTATCGGGTTGGTTCGCTCAGCTGCCGCCACCTATGCTCACACAGGGCTACGCGTTAATGCGATAGCGCCAGGAATGGTAGACACACCACTGACTAGTCAACTAACATCAAGCCCAATAATGCTCCAAGCTTCAATAGCTATGCATAGTTTAGGGCGGATTGGAAATGTACGTGATATTGCAAACGGCGTTATTTTTCTATTAAATCCAGTGAACAATTGGATAACAGGCCAAGTACTTGCGATTGATGGTGGACTGAGCTGCATCCATCCTCGAGCAAAAATAACAAATAAACCATAACAAACGCCCAAAACAGTTATTACAAACCATCCAAAAGGTTATTAAATGATCACGTTAAATCGAGTAGGGTTTCCTTGTAAATACATGGACGCCAATCAAAATCAAAGCAAGCAAGCCCTCCAAAAAATTCAGCAAAATTACTCTGAAAAAACAACGACCATTACCTGGCTTGAGTCAAATAACAAAGACGCAGTAGAAAAAAAATTATGGGACATTATCACGCACAATACGCAAGCCGTTTACAACCTTATTAACTATGTCGGACATTTAGCGCCAGAACAACGCATGGTTCGAATTGGCAGCGATCAATTACCAGGATTTACCCATCCCAATCTCCAATATTTCTGGCAACAATCAGATGTTTTAACGTTCCTTGAAAAAAAATATCTTATTGCAGGTGAATTGGCACGCCAATTAGACGTTCGCCTTAGTATGCATCCTGGGCAATTTGTGGTACTTGCTAGCTCATCTACGGATATTGTTGAGCGCAGTATTGCTGAATTTGAATACCATGCCAATTTAATACGATGGATGGGATACGGCAAAGCCTTTCAGGACTTTAAATGTAATGTGCATATTTCAGGTAAACAAGGTCCTGAGGGCATTAAATTAATTTTAAAACGATTAACTCCAGAGGCCAGAAATACAATTACGATAGAAAATGACGAAATGTCATGGGGTATTGATGCAAGTTTAGAGCTTGAAAAACACGTGGCACTTGTTTTAGATATTCATCATCATTGGATAAAAACTGGTGAATATATTCAAACCAATGACGATAGAGTCCATCGAATTATTGATAGCTGGCGAGGAGTCAGGCCTGTTATTCACTATTCTGTCTCACCAGAAAGCATATTAAATGATCATCCTTTGGATAGTCTACCTGATTTAAATAAACTACTCGCGCAAGGCTACAATAAAAGCCAACTAAGGCAGCACAGTGATTGCATGTGGAATAACGCATGCAATCACTGGGCTGGAACATTCAGAAAACAATTCGATATCATGGTTGAAGCAAAATATAAAAATTTAGCTAGTATTCCGTTTGAGCTGGCTACACGGCATTTAATTTAATAACCTGCAACTATCATCCAGCACCTCATTGAAGCTCGTGTTTTAACGCATCAGCACAGTCAGGATAAATAAATATATACCCCTCCTGAACCAAACGTTTGGGAATAACACGCTGCCCTTTTAGCAACAAACAGTCCCCCATTTCTCCAAATAAAAGTCGAATGACCTGTGCGGGCATTTTTAATAACAATGGACGATGCATGGTTTTTGCCAATATTCGAGCAAACGCTTCTTGGCTAATAGGGTTGGGCGCTGTCAGATTAAATGCCCCCGTTAAATCCGGCCGACTTAGCAAAAATAAAATCGATGCAATAACATCATCAATATGTACCCACGAAATAACTTGTTGTCCATCACCGATCACACTACCCATCCCCATCCAAAAGCTGGGCAAGAGCTTTTTCAATAAACCTTGGTTTTTTTTCAACACCACACCTAAACGAAGGGTTGTGACCGGTATTCCTTGCGCAATGGCTGGCGCTAACGATTCCTGCCAGCGAATGCCTATCTCACTTAGAAAATCACGTGGATGCTCCATATCAATAGGACTATTTTCATCCAACTGCTCGAGGTCACCATTATTTTGTAACCCATAAATTCCAACCGCATTTGCGCAAATAACGTGTGGCTTGGCTTTTGTGTTAATTAACCACTCAACCAAACGATGATTGGTTTCAACCCGCGAATGAATTAATTGTTCTTTGATGTCATTATTCCATCGTGACTCTGCAATATTATGACCACAAAGATTAATAACTGCATCATAGTCTGTTGCATCTAATTGCTGCAAATGCTCCCAGGTTTTAATGATCACGTTTTTTGAAAAACGCTTTTGAAGCACGTCAGCACTGCGGCCTAAAACAGTAATCGTATGAGCAGACTGTAGGGCATTAACTAATTCACCGCCAATAAATCCAGAGGCGCCTGCTATAAGAATATTCATACCGATCACTCCCTAATTAGTTAAGCATCCAGATAATGCCATTCAAATACCCTGCAAAAATCAACCAGATAAAATATGGAATAAGCATGACACTACTAAATTTAAATGTATTTTTTGTGAGAAGAATAATGACTAACGTCAGAATAGCCATAGCAACAATACAATAAAAACTCAACGCAATAAGATGATAGTTGAAAAAAAGAGGCGACCAAGCCCAATTTAAAAGCATTTGTGCACTAAAAAACACAAAAGCAATCCTTGCTCTTAAATCATGGCGATGCTGCCAAAGCGACCATCCTGACAATGCAATCATAACGTAGAGAATAGACCACACAATTGGGAAAACAATGGCCGGCGGAGTGAGGCTTGATTTATGAAGTGCCGGATACCAATCAGCAATACCGGCCTGGGTTATCGTTCCGAAAAAATAACCAATCAACTCAAAAAGAAAAATCCACGCAATAATGCCAACTGTTTTTTTTAACATGAGTCGTCTCCATGATCATATTACTATATGACCATGGTAACCTATTCCAGGATTTAATTAATCCTAAATCCAAAAGACCCAATTGATACTGTTCGAAATAAAGACTCGATTATCACCGCAGCGGTAACAAGGCCACCTATAAAATTATTTCTAAACTACCTCAAAGAGCATATTAATTATCTCATGGCATGCACTTCGGAAATTTTATTTAGTGTATCTTCAATCTCATTTATCTTAATCTCAGTAGCAGAAGGAAAGAATAGACTTCGATTATTTGGGTAATTATTTTGAGCCTGGTAGAAAAGATAAAGGGCACCAACACCTGTTAAAAATAACAAGACCTGAGCCACGATTGCCATAACATCAGGATACTCATTCAATATCGTTTGTTTTGACTGATTAATGGCCGCACTACAATGCGTTTGAAGTTCTAGAAAAGCCTGCTGGTTTTTTTCTGATTGCTGATAAGTATTAAAAACAACCAGTAATCTATCACGCAACGTCGAAACTGCATGAAGAACATCTTGATAACGGCCCGGTTCACTATTTTCCAAGCGCTGGTAATCTGTAATTTTATCTTTAAGCTCCATTAATAACAGGCCCATCTCTGCTTCAAGAAAAGCATGCTGTAAAATAGGGTCCGCTTGCTTTAAATCAATTTTTTTACTGGGACGAACGTGCTCATATATTTCCATCTGCTCCGCACACGATAGAGATTGGATAAGCGCAAGAATAACTGGAACGACAGGTGTATTATAGAGCATCGCTGCCTTTAGCGCATTATTATCATCTGGCCCCCGTTGTTTTAGCAAAAATATTATTTCATCCCGCATCCATGCTGGAATACCTTGGCCATAGTAACCAACGTCCACGCGACTCCTAGTTAAACTATTTGCAATATAATGTGCAAAAAATACTAGTTTTTTATCTTGAGGAAACCAGACACTATCATTCACGTACATTTTTAATTGTGTGTCGTTCGTAAATAAATCGTTTGATGACAACAGCGATTTATTCTCGGACAAAAGAATATGTAAATGACTAGCGGGAACGCCAGGATTAAACAAATACTCAAATACAAGACCCTCTATCGGAGAGTATACAAAATACCCCTCTTTAGTAAACGTTTGCCATACCTGATACATAATAATTGGCCAGTTTAAATCAACGACAATATCAGCATCGTTCATAAGCAACCAAGTCCAATCTTGCGGCAAATAGCGGCTTAAAATTATTATCATGTCCTCATACTCGCCGTGTGTGTACCCAGCTAATTTTTGTCCTTCATACACTGTTGCGTTTGTTAATGCATTTCGCATTTGCTCATGCAAGGAGTTAAGTATTCCCCAAAACTGATACAACTCAGAAAAACCCTCTTTCAAGTAATCCAGGATGTTAGCATCACTGATTTCGCCTCGATAGGTATCGGACTTATTAAGCACTGGAATTGCATAGGGGCTTGCTGCTTGAACATAAAAACGATTAACGGCATGTATCTCGTTAGTATGGCGTCCAGCAATTTTTTCAACAATTTCAATTCTAAATTGTTCAAGAAACCCGTTTAAAGAATCATTTTTTCCTAACGATAAAACAATCTGATTAATTCGATTATGAAATCCCTCTGGACAAGTATACGCACCTTCAATTATTTTTTCTGAAATCGCCCTTACTTTATCCAGATCTGCAACTCGAAGTAACAGCTGCTTTAAAACAAATTTAAGAGAACCTTCTAATGCATTCTTAGAATGATATTCCGAAGTTCTGCCGACGTGAACAATAAAACGTTCTTGAAGAGACACCTGTTGTCGCTCATCTAAATTACAACTCACACATACTACCTCTAATAACTGTTGTAAGTCTTTATCAAGTAGTGGCGTTGCCGTTGTTGCCTTTTTAAACATCCCTGTTACTTTTTTCCAAGCATCTGTCATGAAAGATGCAGAAACATCCGTATTACCGGCAACAAAATTATCACGCTTTATTTTCTCAAAAACTTTGTTACGATTAATTAAAGGCAAAATAAGTCATCCCATGGTGTATTTAGGACACAAATAGTAACATTACATAAACAAAACACCAAAAAAAGCTCATAAAAATTTAATATAATGCACTAGTCCTCTATTTTTTAAACAGCTCTCATCAAACCCCACCCATACTAACGTTATCTATAATTAAACTCTCTCCCACTAAAGACATTATGATGCCTATTAAAAAATTATCAGTGCCTATTGACAATTGGCAACTAACGCATACAACTAAAATAACAAGTAAATATAGTATTGCCCGTATGAGGCGATCCGAAATTCCGATTGCTATTGCTTGGGCTAAACAAGAGGGCTGGAATCCAGGGCTACATGATAAGCAATGTTTTTATAACGCAGATCCAAAAGGTTTTTTTACAGGAAAGCTAGACGGCAAGATCATTGCTGTGGGTGCCAATGTTATATACAACCATCACTTTGCATTTTATGGACTTTATATTGTTGACCCAGCCTATCGTGGGCATGGCTTTGGATTTGCACTAGCGCAAGCGCTGCGTGACTACGCAGGTGATCGCAATGTTGGTCTCGATAGTGTTATCGCCATGCAAGAAAAATAAGAGCGATTAGGCTACAAATTTGCCCACAATAACGCGCGTTATTGTGCAATGGGCCAGTTCCCCGTGCCGGCCAACAACCAGGCTATTATTCCCTTATCACACGTTAATTTTAAACAATTAACCGCGTATGATCGCCGCCATTTTCCTGTGCCACGTGATAAATTTTTAAAATGCTGGATTCACCAAAAAGACAGCAAAAGCCTAGCCTATTAGAGATCTATGGTATTACATCATTTGAGTTAGGATAAAATGCAGCTCAAAGGCCTCGAGCAACGTTGAATTTTATTTGATAGTAGTTGGGAATGATAACAATCGGCAGATGTTACGACAAAGCTGCCGATTAGGCAGTAAACGTAAATCTTAATGAAACAGCATCATTTGCACCTTGATTTACACCAGTTATGATATTTTGCGCTGTCTCAATATTAATATTTTCCTTCTTAAAAAAAGCATGCCCATAACTGCCGTTTACAGTGAAATTTTTCATCACTTGGTATCCCATAGAAAAACCAACAACCAAACTATCACCAGTGCTTATTTGGAACCGCCCATTTGAAGGTGA
>CAZZGV010000060.1:0-9491 GCA_964654255.1 uncultured Legionella sp.
GTAGCTTTTTGCTGGCATCTGAAAAACTTACCACATTCCACACAGAATGGCACGATGTTCCCCCTAACCATATGATTATTGTCGATACCGATTTAATTATCCAATTGCGTGCTTTATAAATTGAAAGCGAGCCCGTAATTTTTGATTTTTTATTGCTCATATTGAGTTTATTGTGCTTTGTTGTTAGAATCATTTTCAATGAAGAGGATGGTTTTGATGTATAAAATTGAAAATTGGTTAAAGAAAGAAGCAAGTCATGTTGTACCATAGCAAGTGAGTAATTGCGTGTGCTACAGATTGCAACGTATAATTCTTATCAGATCATTTATTTAAACTGAGAAAAATCATGCCTTCTTTTGATATTGTTTCTGAAGTTAATGAAGTTGAATTACGTCATGCGGTCGAGAATGCTACTCGTGAGGTTGGTACACGTTTCGATTTTCGTGGTGTTGTAGCGAGCCTGGATTTGAATGAGTTATCGGTAACCTTAAAAAGTGAATCTGATTTCCAAGTCCGCCAGTTAGAGGATTTATTTCGAAATCATTGTACCAAGCGTGGCGTGGATGCTTCAGGCGTGGATATTGAAGATAAACCGGTTCATAGTGGCAAATTTTATTCTTTGACGATGACATTTAAGCAGGGGATTGAGCAGCCTGTTGCAAAAGAGATTATTAAATTATTAAAAGATAACAAACTCAAAGTGCAAGCCTCTATTCAAGGTGATAAGGTTCGTGTGACGGGGAAAAATCGTGATGATTTACAAGAGAGTATCGCGCTTTTAAAAAAATCAGATATCGAATTGCCTTTGCAGTTTAATAATTTTAGAGATTAGTTACAGTTCTTTTTTTTTTTAATATTACATCTAAGATATTATCTGGATAACGGATGTAATATTAATCATTATCAACGTAACGGCTATGTAGTTTCAGATCATTTCTCTTTGGTTATATTTGATTTTTACTTACACAAAAACACATTGTTGCCACGATTTTTGGTCTATTATTAACCATATGGGTGATGATTACTCTGGATGAACCAAAATATAAGTATAAGTTAGGGGGATTGATTTGAAATGTTGTGTGTATGCCTTTCTTTAAAGGAAACCTAATGCATTTCATAGATCACCGCAGTAAATGTTCGTTGTGGCTCATATGCACAGGGATCATGCCCATTTTATTTAAGTGAATAGATTTCTTTCAAAAGAAGTCTATTCACTTAGAATCTTCAATTGCTGTTTCAGCCATAGTATTGTAAAATGACCAAAATTTAATCTTAATGGTGAATTTTGTTTATATTTTACGTGTTTCTATGGTTAATGACCAGTTTTAGTTCCGCTGATGTAAACAGCTATCCTGTAAAAGTGGGTAATTCACTCGTTATTATCCAACAGCAACGGCATGGAAAAGGTAAAGCGTTTGTTCATTTACACCAAAATGAGACAACTGCACTTAAAGCAGCAAAAGCTGTCGTCAAAACAGAGGGGGGAAGCATATTAACGCTGATCCATGGCGGGCAGCGAAATATTGTTTTTTACCATCATAAGAAACGCTATGAATTTGATCCAAATCGTATTTTTACCGATAGAGGGATTAAAAAAACACTGACAAAATTTGGTTGTTATTCGCAAGAGGCGCATGTTGAGGTTAAGAAATTAGCCAATAAAATTAAATTATTATTGCCTAAAGGTAAAATTATTGCGGTGCACAATAATGAATCGTACTCACTTAAAAACTATTTACCAGGCCACCATTCAGCTTCAGATGCGCGAGCATTAAAAATTAATAAGAAAAATTATTATCGCAATTTTTATTTAGTCACACAAAAAAGCGATTATATGCGTTTAAAAAAATTAAATTTTAACAGCGTTTGGCAGGCTGGTGATGCAACTGATGATGGCTCGTTGTCGGTATATTTGGCAACACGTAACTATGTTAACGTTGAGGCTGGGTATAGCCAATTAGCTACACAAGTCAGGATGCTGCGGTATGCTTAATATATTGCATAATTTTATAAACAATTGATTTGTATTTAAAAATTTTGCCTTAAATTTGATTAA
The DNA here is from genome assembly GCA_964654255.1 of uncultured Legionella sp. GTDB lineage: Bacteria > Pseudomonadota > Gammaproteobacteria > Legionellales > Legionellaceae > CAZYME01. Next base: position 2,057 of record CAZZGV010000060.1, read on the forward strand.
TCTCAGATCGTATTTCATACTAAATATAGTCGTTAACGATTTAAATGCCTCATACAAGACGGGTAGGTTGGGCCCATCGCTCAACAGGGAATGCTCCGTGGCTCAAACTACCTCGGCGGACATTTAAACATTTAATCCATAGTCATGATGAATGTAAGGATGCGGCCATGAAAAAAATAATCTTAGTCATCGCTACTTTTTTCTCAGCAGTGTTACTTAGTAATTGTGCTATCACTACAAACCCAACGGGTTATGTTGAAAATAATACCGGATATCCAGGTTACACAGTAGGTTATATTTATGGTACTGGTAATGATGATATTGGCGATGGTACTTATGTGGGATACGGTGGTTGGGCATCCAGCTACTATGCGCCTGGATATCGCAATGGGGCTCGGGGCTATTCACCAGTAATGAGATAATAGACGTCTAAATTGAGCTTGATCGCCAGGCTAAAATTTTAACCATCATGAATGGGATTTCAATGAACAATACATGTCGTCTTTGCTTCGCTGCGCTCGCAAAGACGATTATCTTGCTTAACTTGGTGCCGTTAGGCTTTGACTCTGAATAACGTTAACTTACTCTTTAGCTCGAGAAACGTATTCACCTTTGCGGGTATCAACCTTGATTAATTCGCCAGTTTGAACAAAAAGAGGAACTCGAACAACCGCGCCTGTTTCTAGTTTTGCGGGTTTACCACCACCACCGGAGGTATCACCTTTTAGGCCGGGATCAGTTTCTGTAATCGCTAATATTACAAAAACTGGTGGCACAACAAGTAATGGTTCGTTATTCCATAATGTTACGACACACATGTCTTGTTCTTTTAACCACTGAGCCGCTTCTTCAACAGACGCAGCATTTGCAGCATATTGTTCAAAATTTTCAGGAACCATAAAATGCCACAGTTCGCCATCGTTATAAAGATATTGCATTTCTATATCAACAACGTCTGCAGAAGGGAATGTTTCATGTGCTTTATAGGTTCGTTCAACAACGCGCCCAGTTTTAAGGTTGCGAATTTTTAGACGCGTAAACGCTTGCCCTTTGCCGGGTTTAACAAATTCACAATCAACGATATTACATGGAGCATCATCAACCATGATTTTTAAACCGTTTTTTAACTCATTTGTGTTGTAGTTTGCCATTTATACTCCATGGTTGAGATTTTGCCGTAATTTAGCTAAAGTCCGTGCAGTTTACCAAGTATGAATACTGAATGCGAGAATCAACGCCTTGTTGGCAAAAAAATTTAGCAGAGGGTTTCTCTTCTGCTGCTGAGTTGCTTTCTTATTTACATTTGCCAGCGTCACTGGCAGATAGTTTAGCAGAAAAACAATTTAAAACCCGTGTTCCACGTAGCTTCGCTGCGCGTATGCAACCTGGTAATGCATCTGACCCTTTATTATTGCAGGTGCTTGCGGTTAAGGATGAGCTGACAGTTGCTGCGGGTTTTGGGCCTGACCCTTTGGCTGAAAAGACAACAAATCATTTGCCTGGTCTTATACATAAATACCATGGCCGTGTTTTATTGACGGTTGCAGGTGCTTGTGCGGTTAATTGCCGTTATTGTTTTAGACGGCACTTTCCCTATCAAAACAATAATCCTGGTCGCGCAGGGTGGCGACCTGTGATTGATTATATTGCTCGTGATCCCCATATCCATGAAGTTATTTTAAGTGGGGGTGATCCTCTGTTAGCTACGGATAATATATTACAGCCATTGCTTGAACAATTAGCGGCGATTCCCCATCTTCACACGCTGCGTTTTCATACGCGAATACCGGTAGTTTTGCCGGAACGAATTAATGAAAGCTTTCTTAATTTGTTAGCTAATAATCGTTTACATAAAGTGATTGTTTTGCATAGTAATCATGCTCAAGAGCTAGATGAAACGGTGTTTAGTAAATGCAACGTACTACGAGACATTGGTTGTCATTTATTAAATCAATCGGTGTTATTGGCGGGCATTAATGATAATGCAAATATTTTGGCAGAATTAAGCCAGCGTTTATTCTCATGCGGTGTTATGCCATATTATTTACATGTGTTAGATAAAGTACAGGGGGCTGCTCATTTTGATACGTCCGCGCAGAATGCGTTGGCTATTTTTCAAGCATTACAAGGGTTGCTACCGGGGTATTTGGTGCCTCGTCTTGTAAGAGAAGAGGCGGGCAATAAAAATAAAACGTTGCTTATTTAAGTTGATTGCGATGGATTTATACCGTTATAAAGCGCTAGTAATGTTTCTTGTGCACTATGGTTTCCATTCCTCATGGGTTTATAGCTGCCATCACTTTTCATTTCCCATGCGTCGTGATTGTCTTTTAAGTAATTTTTAAAGATTTCTTGCTTGATACGTTTTTGGCATGCTTCATCTAAAATAGGAAACAGTACTTCGATGCGTGTATATAAATTCCGCTCCATAAGATCAGCGCTGGAGCAATAATAGTGCTCTTGCTGACCATGGCAGAAATAATACACACGATGATGTTCGAGAAATCGCCCAACAATAGAAACAACGCGAATGTTTTCTGATATTCCATGAATGCCCGGACGCAAACAACAGACACCACGGACAATAAGGCTAATTTTAACGCCAGCTTTTGATGCAGTATAGAGTGCTTGTATCATGGTGAGATCGGTCAGGCCATTAACTTTGATCATGATCTCCGCGTTTTCTCCATTTGCTGCTGCGAGGCTGCATTGCTCAATAAGGTGTAATAATTGTTTTTGTAAGGTAAAGGGTGAGTGACATATTTCTTTTAGCTTGATGGTTTTTCCTAAGCCAGTAAGCTGTTGAAAAATAACCTGCGTGTCACTAGTAATAACAGGATGGGACGTTAATAATCCTAGATCAGTATAACGTTTTGCAGTTTCTTCGTGGTAATTTCCTGTGCCTAAATGTACGTAACGCTTTAATTTTCCGTGCACGCGGCGCACGACCAGCGTCATTTTAGCGTGAGTTTTAAAGCCTACAACACCATAAAGAACTAGAACACCCGCTTCATGTAAACGATTAGCAAGTTTTAAATTGGATTCTTCATTAAAACGGGCACGTAACTCAATGACAGCGGTAACCTCTTTTCCCGATTGGGCAGCTTCTACAAGCGCTTGCACCATAATTGAATTGAAATGCGTGCGATATAATGTTTGTTTGATGGCAAGAACATTAGGATCAGCTGCGGCTTGGCGCACAAAATCAATAACCACGTCATAACTTTGAAAAGGGTGATGAAGCAAAATATCTTGTTCATCAAGAACACTAAATAAGTTGGTTTTGTATTTGAGGAAGTGGGGATATTGAGGTGTGAATGCTGGGTAATTTAAATCAGGCCGGTTTATTTTATCAATGGTACTTAAATAACGCTGTAAATTAACTGGCCCATCGCAATAGTACATATCCTCATAACGTAAATGGTATTTTTGCAACAGGAAATCAGTAATGGTACTGGGGCAATGCTTGTCAATTTCAAGACGAACTACTAGCCCATAATCACGTGAAAATAATTCGCGTTGTACCGCTGCTGCTAAATCCTCGGCTTCTTCATCACGCAGTGATAAATCACTATTACGTGTTAATCGGAATGCATAACAGCCGCCAATTTCCATCCCTGGGAAAAAGCTATGGATATGTGTTTCAATAATGGATGATAAATAAACAAAATAATTTCCATTTTCGCATAGCTCAGATGGTAGACGAATAATTCGTGGTATAGAGCGTGGCGCGTGGACCACCGCATAATTAATATCTCGGTCAAAGGCATCAGTTCCACTTAGTGATACAATGAAATTCAGGCTTTTGTTAAATAAGCGTGGAAAAGGGTGGGCTAAATCAAGTGCAATAGGACTAACAATAGGCAGCACTTCATTTTTAAAAAAATGTTTTGCCCATAAGTGGATGTCATCAGTCCAATCTTTGGCATTAAAAAAATGGATATTTTCCTTTTGCATACCAGGTAATAATTTTTTATTGAAGATGCTGTAAAGCTGATCGATGAGTAAGTGAGTTTTTTTACTCAGCTGACTTAATACATCATCCGCAGAGAGACCATCAATACTCAGCTTTCTTGATGCAACCGCAATTTTTTCTCTTAATCCTGCTACTCGAATTTCAAAAAATTCATCTAAATTGCTACTGCAAATACATAAATAACGCACGCGCTCAAGGATTGGAATGCGCTCATCATTTGCTAATTGTAGCACTCGTTCATTAAAGGCAAGCGCTGTGAACTCGCGGTTGATGTAGTAGTCTGGATTATCCAGGGAGGTGGTCACGCTTTTCTCCTATCGCACTAGAAACGAACAAATACTAATAAATCCAAGCAATCCCCAAAAAGGAGATAACTGTAAGAAGGCTAGCGCTAAAAAAAATAATACACAAGCAATAACAAGAGCTAGCGAATAGTACGTGCTCATTACTCCTTGCGCGATAGAGAAACAGGCTGCTGCAAGCAAGGCCAAAGCACCGTATTGAACAGAAACTAAAATTTTATGTATGACAGGGCTATTATTACTGGTTAGCCATTGATAACCTACCATGGCCAATATTAAACCGGGTAAATTTAGCGATGCTACGGCTAGAAGTAAACCAGACATTCCTGCTGCTTTGTAGCCAATAAGCGCGGCTAGCTTCACCCCTGTTAGTCCTGGGAATAGAAATGTGCTACCAACCATGCGAATAAATTCTTCCTGCCCTATCCAGTGCCGATAAGTGACGGCTTCATATTCAAGCATTTGTAGCATAGAGTTGCCACCGCCTAAGGAAATGAGCCCAATTTTACCGAAGCTTATTATGATGGCTAGTAGTGTATGCATAATAGCCTCAAATGTAGTTGTATGCTCATTTTGAAATTCCACCCAAGAACGTTAAATAATCTGATGTGGGTAAGTCTCCCAGCAATAGGCTCGTTATTGATTCAACTAATGTGAAAGAACGTGATTCAATACTTGCACTTATATAGGTTTTATTAGTAACACAGAGCCAGGCAAGTTCAAGTTTGGTCTGTGGGATTGTATTGAATTGGTAGATTAGTGCTTCTTTTTCAACGTTAATTTTTACTCCTTGGTTTTTAATATACGAAATTAGCTCAGTCACATTGGTACCCTCACAACCTGGCAATTGCAAACTGGACGCGTCTTCCTCAATTTTTATTTTCTTGCCATAAGCGATGGCTTGGCGTTTTCTCATTAATATAGGCTTATAAAATAGCTGTTCATGGCGTGTTTTAATGTTGTAATCGGTATGAGGAAGTAAGTAATACGTATCTTGTCTGTGTTTAATTTGGTAATGCGATAACTTTAAAAAATCATCATTAAGACCATGCAATGTAACGATGTGTTCCTCGGGCCAAAAAAATCGTGATTCCCAGCGATTCGGGCTTTGAACAAAATTATCTACACTGGGTATTTTTAATGAGCTATTCGTGTCAATTTCAAAATTCCAGACAAGGCGTTTATTCATAGCAGTTCAAAATAAGAGTGTAAAATTTAACGCTAGGGCATTCTGTCTACCAATGCAAGTATTTTCAAATATCGCAAAATGAACAGTAACCGGTATATACTTGCTGCAATGGTATTTAGTTAACTAATTTTTTATAGAAAATTCTTTTAATATAATGCCTCACCACTCTGGAAACTAAGTTATTGAATAAAAAGGATTGATATGGCCACCGTTGTATTTTTATTGTACATTGTATTTTCGTTAGTTGTACTTTACCGCATGATGCCTCCCCTGGTGTGGGAAATTGGAAGTGCTATTTATTTATTAATAGCCACGTTTTTCATTGGTCTGCCTTGGTTGGTCGGGATATTACTTTGGGCGGTTATTATTAGCGTCATTGTGATGTTACGAGTTAAACCCGTTCGTCTAATGCTAACGAATGCATTATTCCAACGAGCTGTTAAATCGATTCCAAAATTGTCTAAAACAGAGGAAGAAGCGCTGAATGCTGGAGACACATGGTTGGAGGAGGATATTTTTAGAGGCACACCTAATTGGAATAGGCTGGCAAGTGTTTCAACATCGTTAACAGAAGAAGAGCAAGCTTTTTTGGATCATGAAACAGAAATACTGTGCTCGATGCTAGATGAGTGGCAAATTACGCAAGCTGGCGATCTTCCTGATAACGTATGGGCTTATCTTAAAGAAAATGGTTTTTTTGGGTTGGTGATTGAGAAAAAATATGGTGGGAAAGGTTTTTCCGCACGAGCTCATTCCGATATCGTTGTAAAAATTGCAAGTCGTTCAGGTGTTGCTGCTGTCACGGTGATGGTTCCTAATTCATTAGGGCCTGGTGAGTTATTGCAGCATTATGGCACCGATGAGCAAAAAAATTATTTTTTACCTCGTCTTGCTAACGGTATTGAGATCCCATGTTTTGCTCTTACCGAGCCAGATGCTGGAAGTGACGCGACCTCGATAAAATCTGAGGCATTGGTTATAACGAAAAAAATTGATGGTAAAACGGTTCTTGGTTTGATGTTAACGTTGAATAAGCGCTGGATTACTTTATCACCAATTGCCACATTGATTGGATTGGCTGTTAAATTAAAAGATCCTGAAGGACTGTTAAACGGCGTAGGTATGGAAGGTATTACTTGTTTACTTATCTCTCGGGACAGTGAAAATCTGCAGATTGGTAATCGTCATTTACCGGCAGATCAACCATTTATGAATGGTACGATTCGTGGTGAAAATATTTTTGTACCTATAACCAGTATTATTGGTGGTCAGGAAAAAGCTGGTCGTGGATGGCAAATGTTAGTGGAGTGCTTATCAATTGGTCGTTCTATTTCATTGCCTGCGTTAGGTGCTGCATCGTCTGCGGTTTCTTATGTAACCACGGGTGCGTTTGCGCGTATTCGACGCCAATTTAATGTGGAAATTGCTCAGTTTGAAGGGATCGAGGAAAAACTTGCTGAAATTGCAGGTTTGGCTTATTTAACCAATTCAACACGATTATTAACGGTAGCCGCAGTGAATGAGCATAAAAAACCCTCCGTTGCTTCTGCTATTGCTAAGTATTTCAACACGGAGTTCGGCCGTATTGTGGTTAATGACGCAATGGATGTCCATGCTGGACGCGCGGTTGTTGTGGGGCCCCGCAATTATCTTAGTAATTATTATCAAGGTATTCCGATTTCTATTACGGTGGAAGGCGCGAATATTATGTCGCGTAATTTGTTGATTTTTGGTCAGGGTTCTATGGCATGCCATCCATTTGTGCGTAAAGAATTTTATGCTGTTGCTAAAGAGGATAAAGCAGCTTTTCGTGAGCTTATTTGGCAACATATCACTTATTTTTTACATAATTTTTCTAAGACTATTTGTACTGCGTGGACCGGGGGGCGATTTATTTCTGTTCCAGATAGCCCACTTAAACGAGAATACCAGCGTCTAGCTCGGATGAGTTATGCATTTGCTTGGCTA
>CAZZGV010000061.1:0-9381 GCA_964654255.1 uncultured Legionella sp.
TTAAGTGCAACGTTAGCTAGTGCTATGATGTCTATTAATGCTGTGAAAGGCGTGGAAATTGGCGCGGGATTTGAGGTAGTGACACAACGAGGCAGTGAACATCGTGATGAAATGTCATCGAACGGTTTTTTAAGTAATCATGCAGGCGGTATTTTAGGTGGCATTTCAACAGGCCAAGAATTAAAAATTAGCCTTGCTTTAAAGCCAGCATCAAGCATTATTACGCCTGGAAAAACAGTAACCACGAAGGATGAAGAGGTTCCTGTGGTAACAAAAGGCCGCCATGATCCATGCGTTGGTATTCGAGCTGTTCCTATTGCTGAAGCTATGATGGCATTGGTATTAATGGATCATTTTTTAAGACATAAAGCTCAAAACATGTCGATTGCGTAATGGGGAATTTATAAATGGCAAAAAAATTAAATGTAGCTATCTTAGGTGTTACGGGTGCTGTTGGCGAAGCATTGTTAGAGGTATTGGAGGAGCGAAATTTCCCAATAGATAAGCTGTATCCATTAGCTAGCTCACGCTCGGTTGGAAAAACAGTACAATTTAAGAAGCAGCCATTAGATGTACTAGATGTGGCAACCTTTGATTTTTCTGGAGTTGATATTGCGCTATTTTCAGCTGGTGGCTCTGTTTCCAAGCAGTACGCACCTATTGCTGCTGCAGCAGGTTGTGTGGTGATTGATAATACGTCTTGTTTTCGTTATGAAGATGATGTTCCTTTGGTTGTCCCAGAAGTGAATCCTGAGCGGATTGCTGAATATACCCATCGTGGGATCATTGCGAATCCAAATTGTTCGACCATTCAAATGGTAGTGGCCCTCAAACCATTGCATGATGCAGTGGGTATTGCACGTATTAATGTTGCTACATATCAAGCTGTTTCAGGTACAGGTAAAAAAGCAATCAGTGAATTGATCTCTCAAGTTGGAGAGTTGCTCAATGGTCGGCCTATTAAGGCTAGCGTTTATCCACAGCAGATAGCTTTTAATGTGTTGCCTCATATTGATGAATTTATGGAGAATGGTTATACACGTGAAGAAATGAAAATGGTTTGGGAAACACGTAAAATACTAGATGATGATAGTATTATGGTAAACCCAACAGCTGTTCGAGTTCCTGTGCTTTATGGGCACTCTGAAGCCATCCATTTGGAATTAAAATCCCCTTTGACAGCGGCACACGCTCGTACATTACTTAAAAAAGCGCCAGGTGTTAAGCTAATCGATGATCCAGCTAAGTTCAAATATCCAACGCCGAGCCTCAATGCAGTTGGTTTTGATGACGTATTTGTTGGTCGTATTCGACAAGATATTTCTCATCCTTGTGGTTTGAATCTGTGGGTAGTTGCTGACAATATTCGCAAAGGTGCCGCGACGAATGCTATTCAAATAGCGGAAATCCTGCAACGTGAGTATTTATAATTTATACTAGATAGTATGAGTAACGATAAAGAAGAGCCAAGAGACAATTTAGCAGGTCGCTCACCCTTTGGTAAGCGGTCTTTTTCTGTCTTGGTTGATGAAACACGCGCTATGGCACGTGAGCAACGCCTTGCAGAGCAGGAGGGTCATCGTCGACTTGCTAAAGTTAATGCGCGCGAGCATCCAGAAGAAGGCCAACGGCCAAACGCACCTGATGCTGAGTTACAAAATAATAATATGTCGCAACATCCAGCTCCGATGTTTAATAGCCAGCGTTTTGATGGAATCGACACAACATTAAACCCCGCACCAGATTTAAACACAGAAGCACGCCTGAAATACGATAACGAGCGTCGCGAACAAGAAATGGAAAAACAAGAGCGCTTACAAAATGTATTAGGCCTGGGTAAACTAGCTAAATTTTCACCGAGACCTGTTGGGCCTTAAATGACTATCGCTAACGATATTATCAGTCGGCGTATGCCTGATTTTGAACATTATATACGTGAAGGCGAAAGTTTAGATGATATCGATGAATATGGTTTTACGCCTTTGATTGAGGCCATCATCACTCAACAAGCCGATATCATAGAAGCATTGCTGGCACGTGGTATAGATATTAATAAACCTGATGTGACTGGACGCACTGCATTGCATTGGGCAGTTGATAACTATGATATCGAACTATCAGCATTGTTGCTCGAACATGGAGCCAATGCAAATGCATATACAAGCGCTGGTTTATCAGTGTTGGTTTATCCAGTGTTGCGCGCACAAGATACACTTAAACAATTGCTATACAATTATGGGGCAAAGCTTGATTTTGCGCTTGATTTTATTTACGCCAAATTGCTTGGGCACCGTTTTGAGCTTACCGGTGATGTGGATATTGTTAATGCAGATGGCGCTTTTATTGAATTAGATTACGAAGGGTTTATTCTTGAATTTACGGTAGCGGTAATTAAAGATTCACTGCGCCGTTTTACTAGTAGTTATTCAACGCGGCATTTGCGTCATATTTTCCCTCATATACATACAGTTATTGATGCGTTTATGGTGGCAGATGAGTTGTTGCAACTGCAGCATCAAGTGGCATTGACGGACGCGCATTATGTACGTCTGCAGGCATTGATAAAAGCGCCTATGTTAATATTGCCTGCTGCTAGCCGTGGCCATGCGCTTTGTTTTATTCGCTATCAGCAGTGGTGGGTTAAAATTGATAGAGGTGAGAACAGTTTAAAGGAAGGCAGTGTAAATATTTACCGTATCACGCGCCCTAACGCATTTAATGTTGATTTTGTGCGAGATTTTCTTTATAAAAAACAGAGCCGTCGTTATTTTCATCAAATTATTAATCAACAATTGGGTTTAGTTCCCTTTGCACAAATGCCAATAAGTTCACAAATTTCTGGTAATTGTTCTTGGGCGAATGTGCAAGCTGTTGTGCCTGTTGCCTATGCATTACAGCAGATGACGATTAACGAACAGTTTTCTTACACGGACGCATTGCAGTTATTTGATGAATGGGTGGAATGGGATAAAGAGCGCGCGCTGGATGAATGTATACAACGATTTTATCTGGCTAATCCGGTCCGCAAAGCAAGCTATGCATCTATGCTGGCGGCGGTATTGTTTCAATCATGTGATGACAGTAAACATCATCATTTGCAGCGCTCAGAGAAAATTTTAACGATCCTTACGTTACCTGATTATGCGTATATTTTACAAAGCTATTTAGATACGTATTGTGTTAAACGGCTTACTAGAAAAGGCAATAATTTATTAAAACTTCTCGATGATTGCGGTATTAACCCTAATATTGGAGTGAATCCAATAGCAACGGGGTTGCACGAAAAATAAATTGTGGCTCTGCTACCCCGTTTAAGATTTATTTTTTTACAAATTCTGATTTTAATTTCATGGCACCAATACCATCAATCTTGCAATCAATGTCATGGTCCCCTTCAACTAGCCGAATATTTTTAACTTTGGTTCCAACTTTCACGACTAATGATGAACCTTTAACTTTTAAATCTTTTATAACAGTGACCGTATCACCATCTTGCAGTATATTTCCGTTGGCATCACGAATAACGCGTGCATTATCGCTAGCGTTCTCATCAGCTTCTTTTGCCCATTCATGACCGCATTCGGAACAAATTAAACATATGCCATCTTCATAGGTATATTCTGAATTACATTTTGGACATTTCGATATAACATTCATAGTTTATTTATCCTTAAAGAGCCATAGCCAGGGTAACATCATGAGTAGGGTGCTCGCAAAGACAAAGATGAGAAAATATCTTGGCACACATGAGTTTGCACAAGGATTATAGCTGTAAAAATAGCCTATTTTATCACATTACTATATGAACGCGGGGTTTTTAAACACCAGCGCATTATAGTAGGCAACTACGACAACAAATAATAAGGCCAATTTTATGAAAAAACGCTGTGCATGGGTTACTGATCATCCACTTTATATCGATTATCACGATAAAGAATGGGGTGTTCCTATTTATGATGATCAACAGTTATTTGAGTTTTTAATTTTGGAAGGGATGCAGGCAGGCTTAAGTTGGTTAACAGTTTTAAAAAAAAGGGAGTATTATCGTCATAGTTTTGATAATTTTGATGCAACGATGATTGCTCACTATGATCAAATTAAATTTGATGCGTTGATGGCTAATCCAGGGATTATCCGTAATAAGTTAAAAATTCAGTCAATCATTGTTAATGCAAGCGCTTTTCTGACGCTGCAGCAAGAAACCGGGAGTTTTTCAAATTATATTTGGAGCTTCGTTGACGGTAAACCGATAAAAAATCATTGGGAAAGCATTCAACAAATCCCCCCGAAAACAGTAATTTCAGATAAAATGTCAAAAGATTTAAAGCTGCGTGGTTTTAAATTTATCGGAAGCACTATTTGTTATGCATTTATGCAGGCCACAGGAATGGTTAATGACCACACCATGGATTGTTTTTGTTACAAATAATCCTAAAGAGAACTATGAAAAATTTTGATGTAATTATTATTGGCGCAGGTGCTGCGGGACTAATGTGTGCTATTGAAGCGGGTAAGCGGGGGCGGCGTGTTTTGATCCTTGATCATGCGAATAAAGTTGGAAAAAAAATTTTGATGTCAGGTGGTGGGCGTTGTAATTTTACTAACTATGACATAGAGCCTTATCACTACATTTCAGCTAACCCACATTTTTGTAAATCCGCTTTAAAACGCTATACCTCGTATGATTTTATTGATTTAGTTAAACAGCACCGTATTCCTTTTCACGAAAAAAGCCATGGTCAGTTATTTTGTGATAACAAAGCATCAGATATTGTTGCTATGTTGTTGTCGTGTTGTGAAGACGCTAATGTTCGCATTCGCTTGCAAACCAAGATTGAGCTGGTTGCTGTGCAGGGATCAAAATATGATGTGCTATTAAGCACAGGCGAACGTCTTATTTCTGAAGCATTGGTTATTGCAACAGGCGGTTTGTCTATTCCTACTATGGGTGCAAGTCCTTATGGTTATCAGCTTGCAGCCCAGTTTGGGCTAGATGTATTACCTACCCGTGCAGCTTTAGTGCCATTTACACTGCAACCAGAGGAAAAATCCCAACTAAGTGTGTTATCCGGTATTTCTGCGCCTTGTAGGGTACAAAGCAACACGCAATCATTCACGTTAGATATGCTATTTACACACAGGGGCCTCAGTGGTCCTGCTATGTTACAAATATCCTCGTATTGGAAGGCGGGTGAAGAGCTATTAATCGATTTAGATCCAAATGATGAATGGGCTTATGATCTTTCACAACGCAAACGGCAACAACCCCGTATTCGATTAAAACAATGCATTTTAGAAGGGCTATCCAAGCGAGTAATGAGTATTTTTTTTACTGATGATATATTAAATCGTGAGTTGCAGCATTTTTCTGACCAAGAATTACAAAAAATTGAATCAACCGTCAAGAAATGGCGTATCAAACCAAATGGTACAGAGGGTTATCGAACGGCTGAGGTAACATTGGGTGGTGTTGATACTAACCTGCTTTCTTCACAAACCATGGAAGTGAAATCCATACCAGGTCTTTATTTTATTGGTGAGGTGCTGGACGTAACCGGCTGGTTGGGTGGCTATAATTTTCAATGGGCGTGGTCTTCAGGATGGGCGGCAGGTCAGGTTGTGTAGAAATATAGCTAATCATCTTTAGATAATTATTTAAAAAAGGGAATTATGAGTTTGTATAAGTGTCTAGAGTTATTAAATAGTCTAGAGGTACATTCGAAAGAAAAAAAATTGGTAAAAAGACTTAAATGGACTCTTTTATCGAGGGAAAAGCACGAGCATTATGAGCCTTTTAAAAAAGAAATAGCTGCGATTAAAAAGCTTAAAAATCCAAGTTTAGTTTTACAAGATGTGTGCAACGAATTGTTGGAAATGGAGGAAGGGCGCAATTACGCTATGTTCTTTCTTCAAGAAGAGCGTGAACTTTATGCTCGACTTGATCGTTGCGATATCGCACTTGAAAAAATAAAATCAGACATTCTGTTAAATCGTAAAATAGTGTATTCCAAGCATCCAAATTATACTAAATACCAAGGGCCAAATTACAAACTTGCAGAGCTCGATCAATCCGATCTGCGTTACCATTATCGGCTTGGTTCTGATGGTTATTGTTTAGGCTATACATATTTCATGGCAGATCCAACATGTAGTCCATATAAAACATCTAATTATGTATGGAGTATGGCAGGTGACCCACCGGTTATTCACCTGAATAAAAAAATTTTTGATTATCAAAATCATCAGGACAAGCCCAATACGATGATTCGATCTAGTCGTTTAACTCGCCGTCATTTTTGCTCAGACATTAGAAAGCAAGCAGAAGAGATTTATTCGTATGGGCTTCAATATATCAATAATGAGTTATGTTTAACGCTTACTAAACCAATGGGGAAAGCTCATCATGCCGTTTATTTTTGCGTTACTCCTAGCAATATTAGATATATGGATGCAAATCACGGTGTTTACTTGTTTAAAAACAAAGACGAATTTTTGGATTTTTACTGCATGATTATGGAGGCTTATTTTCCGTTACATTATGTGGTTTATGAAGTTCGTCATATACAACATGAAAGGAATTCTCAAGTAACTGAGTCAAAAACATTGTCCGGAAAATTCCGGACATTACTCACTGGGGCAAAATATGATATTGATATCAATACTATTTTATTTATTTGGACGTCATTATTTTGGAGTTTTACGATAGCGTTTATAGTAACGCCCTATTTTTTTAAAGGGTTGTCTTCTAATGACATAAATATATCGGTGAATAGCAGCTTTTTGATTTGTTTAATGAGTGCGCTTGTTCCAGTAATTGTATTAAATTTGCGAGCAGAACAACATATGTATGATGGTTTGCTGGCAATACCACATTATCTTAAAGACCTTTGGTATTGTTACTTGGTTGTAAATAACAATATTAAAGAGCAAAGCAATCAAGTAGTTGCACAACATTCATCAGCAAAAATGGCATTGGAACATAGGCTTTCTTGTAATGAATCAGTCTCTTCGGGGCGTTCTATTAGGCTGAATTATGGTTCTTTGTTTTATACAAATAGAGATAAGCATGCAGTGCAATTGGGTACTAAACCAAGTTTTGCACCTTAACGCTTGTGTTGACTGATGAGCGATAGCAACGCGCCTCAAGCTATCATAGTTAGGGTCTTTCGACCCTAACTATTAAGACTATTCGTCACTCGGCTCTTTGTTTACAGTAGGTTTTTTTCTGTTTTGTTCTGGTTTTAGAGGAACAACACGCCCGCCCTGATTGCTAGCTTGGTTTTGTTGTGGATTGGGAGCGGTTTTTTTACGCAAATTTGCATTTGGGTTCGTGTTGTTGGTAGCAGCAGGACGATTTTGCTGATTACCACCAGGACGTTTTCTTCGATTAGGTTGATTTGACGAACTGCGTTTTTCAGAATGTTGCGATGTTGATGGGGTTTGCTTAGAGGTTGTATGGCTATGCTTCGGATTATCACAACGAGAGCTTGAGGCATCTATTCGAAGCAAATTACTCCATAACCGTTTGAAAAAACCTGTTTCTTTTTGTTTGATAGCGTGTTGGCTACCATACGATTTAACCACTGGCACATCGATAGCCTGGTTACTCATATTAGCTTGAGTTACTTCTAAATCAGGTTGCTGAATGAGTGAGTAGCTTGGTTTTTTATTTTTACCAACGTTGTCTTCTTTTAATCGTGTGATATTGTACTGAGGTGATTGCATATAAGGGTTGGCAACAACCAGAACGTGTACATTATGCCGTTTTTCAATGTTGAGAATAAAATCACGCTTTTCATTGATAATAAATGTAGCCATTTCAACTGGTAATTGCACTTGTATTTCAGCGGTTTTTTCTTTTAAGGCTTCTTCTTCAATCAGACGAATAATAGACAATCCGTGTGATTGAATATTGCGCACAGTTCCGCGTCCTTCACAACGAGGACAAACGTCTTGGGCTGTTTCTCCAAGAGATAAACGTAGACGTTGGCGGGACATTTCAAGCAATCCAAAACGTGAAATACGGCCTATTTGTATGCGAGCTCTGTCTGCTTTCAATGCTTCTTTAAGACGATTTTCAACATCACGTTGATTTTTACTCGAGCTCATATCAATAAAGTCGATGACAACTAACCCGCCTAAGTCGCGTAGTCGTAGTTGTCTTGCTATCTCATCAGCGGCTTCTAAGTTAGTGTTTACGGCGGTAGCTTCGATATCGGAACCACTAGTGGCCTTAGCAGAGTTGATGTCTATAGACACTAAGGCTTCCGTACGATCAATCACTAAAGCGCCGCCAGAGGGTAATAAAACTTCGCGTTGATAGGCAGTTTCTATTTGGCTTTCGATTTGATAAAAATTAAATAACGGTATGGTATTGTTATATAATTTTAGGTTAGGTAAGAAGTCTGGTTTGACTTGTTCAATGTACTGTTTGGCTTTTACATAAGAAATTTGGTCATCAATAATGATTTCACCAATTGATTTACGTAAATTATCGCGAATGGAACGAATAATAACATCGCCTTCTTGATGAATCAGACAAGGAGCAAGCTGGCTGTTATACGCTGCTTTAATGGCTTGCCATTGATTACAGAGCATATTTAGATCGCCCTGCAATTCATCTTGGCTTTTGCCTACACCAGCAGTGCGAATAATGAGGCCCATGTCTTCGTTTAATTCTAACGCGTTTAGCGTTTCTTTCAGTTCATCACGATCATCGCCTTCTATGCGGCGTGAAATCCCACCTGAGCGCGGGCTGTTGGGCATAAGAACAAGGTAGCAGCCTGCTAACGTAATAAATGTTGTGAGTGCGGCGCCTTTATTGCCTCGCTCTTCTTTATCTACTTGAATAAGTAACTCTTGGCCCTCACGAATTAAAGACGTGATTGATGGCTTGTCATTTTCATTTTGATTGGCCCGTTTATTAAAATACTCAGGAGCAATTTCTTTTAAAGGTAAAAAACCTTGACGTTTAGAGCCGTATTCAACAAAAACCGCATCTAAGCTAGGCTCTCTACGAGTGACAACTGCTTTGTATATATTGCCTTTTTTCTTGACTTCAGAAGGACATTCGATATCTAAGTCGTATAGATGATTATCTTTCACTAAGGCGACACGAATTTCTTCGCTTTGTGTCGCATTTATTAACATTTTTTCCATCTTTTACCCCATTAAGGGCGCTATCTACTTAAGAAATAATTGTAAAGGTGCTGATAGTGCAAGTAACATTATGATCGCATTAGGTTTTATTCTTTCAGAGCGGCATTTTTAATGCTTGCCGAGGGAAAGAGACCATTATTCTTGTTGGAATAATGGATTACCTAATTAAGTTCAGCTTATATAACCTGTAATATCATTTTTAAGCATAACCCAAGACCTTTT
>CAZZGV010000062.1:0-9240 GCA_964654255.1 uncultured Legionella sp.
GAGTGATGTGTTGCTGACTAGAGATTGGTGTTTATCGCTTAGCAATTATCAAACATTATTTGTTGGTTTTAGTGGTGGTCTTGATTCAACGGTGCTTCTGCACGCTATTGCACAACAGCCGCATCTCATCGGTAAATTACAAGCTATTCACGTCCATCACGGATTAAGCGCAAACGCCGACGCTTGGCAGTCGCATTGTCAGCAATTTTGTAAGGCTCTTTCAGTTCCGCTGCATACTCGAAATGTACAATTTGCAGCTGATGCAAATATTGAAGAAAGGGCGCGTCTAGCACGTTACCAAGTATTTGCTTCATTGCTTGCCGAAAATGATTGTTTGTTGCTAGGGCATCATGCTGATGATCAAGCGGAAACATTATTGTTACAGCTATTTCGCGGTGCCGGAATAGATGGAATGGCAGCTATGCCCTCTATTGGGACATTAGCGAAGGGAATGCTGGGAAGACCATTGTTACAACATTCGCGTGATGTACTGGAAGCTTATGCTCATCATTATCAGTTAACGTGGGTAGATGATGAAAGCAATCAAAACAGTGCGTTTTCACGAAATTACCTGCGTCATCAGATTATGCCGTTATTACGCGAAAAATGGCCTAATGTAGGTACCAATCTAGCCCGCAGTGCGAGTCATTGCCAACAAGCAAAACAAAATTTAGAAGCGCTTGCTGAGATTGATTATGTTGAATTGAATAAACAGCGAGATCAGTTGCTTTTGCAGCCTTTGTTAATACTTAGTCCCGAGCGGCTGGCTAATGTTTTACGGGTTTGGTTGAAGAATAATCAGGTGCGCTACCCGTCTGCCATCGTATTAAAACGCTTGATGGATGACGTGATTTTTGCACGGGAAGATGCTCTTCCGAGTATAGAATGGGATAACATTGTTATACGTCGTTACCAGCAGGTATTGTACTTGCTGAAAGAAAGCGCTTCACGCCAACCTGCTTGTATTTCTTGGGCTGCGTTTCCTGCTTCTTTGCGACTTAGTGAAGACGATGACGATTACCTGAGTGCATCACGTTGTACCAGTGCAGAGCAAGGCGTGAATATACCGGAAAACTCGCGTGTTGAGATACGTTTTCGCCAGGGGGGCGAGCTGTTTCATTGGCATGGCCAAACCAAGCAGTTAAAAAAACTGTTACAAGAATGGCATATTCCTCCGTGGCAACGAGATAAAATTCCATTAGTATATATTGATGATGAGCTGGCAGCTGTAGTTGGCTTTGCCATTAGTGATCGTTATTATAGTAAAGGGCTCTCACACACTTATTCTATAGAGTTAAATGCGGGTAATTAGAGATCTTCAATGGCTGAACTTTTAATCGATATCCCTAGAAAACAGGCATTAACATATGCCATGTTTTTAGTTTTTTATGAATTCCTGACCTATATTGCTAACGATATGATCATGCCAGGCATGCTCAATGTTGTTTCTTCATTCAATGGCCCAGAATCTGCGATTGCTACGTCTTTAACATTGTATGTGTTGGGCGGTGCGAGTTTACAATTGTTCTTAGGCCCTGTTTCAGATCGTTATGGTCGTCGGCCAGTTATGATATTTGGTGCATGTCTTTTCTTTTTATGTACCGTTGTAATTGCTTGCTCAAATTCACTAGGTCAATTTTTGGCTGCCCGCTTTTTTCAAGGTATGGGCTTATGTTTTATTGCGGTAGTTGGGTATGCCACTTTACAAGAAATTTTCGCTGAAATGGATGCGATCCGTTTAGTTGCCCTTATGGCAAATATCTCCATATTAGCTCCTCTTGTTGGCCCACTTTTAGGGGCTATTTTTATTTATTATTACAGCTGGCGCATTATTTTCGTGTTGATTGGTGCATTGGCACTTATCGTGCTGTGGGGGTTGTGGCGATTTATGCCAGAGTCTGTGGGGCAAATTAAAAAAGATGGCGAACAGATTAAACGGGTTAATTTGTCGTTTGGAACGGTTGCCGCAAATTACACGAAATTATTGATGAATCGGCACTTTATACTGGGCTCAATTTCTCTAGGGCTTGCCTATCTGCCCTGCATGGCTTGGATCGCATTGTCACCAATAATGTTAGTTAAAAATGCAAATTTATCTGTGATTCAATACGGGATTTGGCAGTTGCCAGTTTTTGGAGCCTATATTCTTGGGAATTTTTTCTTGCATCAAATGACACATCGTGGAACAGTAAAAAAGTTAATCTTGCTTGGATCGTGCATTGCAATTTTTGGTATGTTGCTTATATTTTTTCTGCCTATGTTAACGAATTATTCATTTTTACAGTTGATGCCAGGACTGATTATTTATTTTCTTGGTGGAGGGATGTTGGGGGCACCGTTGATTCGGTTTATTCTTTTTTCCACAGCAGTCAGCAAAGGCACGGCGTCCGCTTTAATGAGCATCATCTCCATGTGTGTTCAAGGTGCTGGCATAGAATTAGCAAATTTCCTTTATTCAACGCACAATAACCAGTTATTTTGTATTTACTGTGCGTGCACAGCTGTAATTTATGCCATCTTTTTGTTTGGGTGCTTATTTAAGTCTAAAGCTTGATAATAGTAAAGCAAGTGCAAAAACAAAAAGAATAGGTATAATCTTCACCAGCACGTTTTTAGCCCGTGCGAACATTTTTTACTGGGATTTTATGCGGATTTTGCACTTTTATAAAACATACTATCCAGACACGGTGGGTGGTGTTGAACAAGTTATTAACCAACTGGCTAGGGCAAGCGTTAAGTTAGGTATTGACACGCAAGTGTTGTCGTTAAGCGCGGAGCGTAAGCCTGCGACGATCGAAATGGAAGGCCATGTTGCACATTGCTCAAAAATGGATTTTCAAATTGCGTCCACAGGATTTTCTACGTCTGTTTTTTCTCGTTTCTCACAATTAATTAAAGACGTTGATTTGATTCATTATCATTATCCGTGGCCATTTATGGATATTGTTCATTTTGCATCACGTGTAAAGATCCCCACTATCGTCACGTATCATTCTGATATTATCCGACAAAAAACATTATTAAAATTATATCAACCTTTGAAAAATCGCTTTCTTAACAGCGTTGACCGTATCGTAGCAACGTCCCCAAATTACATGGAAACCAGTCCTGTATTAGATAGATATCGTGATAAAACCAGTGTTATTCCCATTGGACTTGATAACTCGACGTATTCAAAGACTTCGCCTGAGGTCTTGTCTAAATGGCAAGAAAAATTTGGAACACGTTTTTTTCTTTTTGTAGGAATGCTTCGTTACTATAAAGGGCTTCATATTCTCCTCGATGCAATGAAGGATACTACCTACCCAGTTGTGATCGTCGGGGCAGGGCCTCTTGAAGAAGAATTAAAAGCGCAAGCAACCCGATTGGGATTACAACATATTTACTTTACTGGAATGCTGGAAAATGAAGATAAAGCTGCATTATTAGAGCTCTGCTTTGCTGTTTTATTCCCCTCCCATTTGCGCTCAGAAGCATTTGGAATTTCTTTATTAGAGGGTGCCATGTATGGCAAGCCGATGATCTCCAGTGAAATCGGTACGGGGACAAGTTTCATTAATATTGATAAAGAAACAGGTTTAGTGGTTAAGCCTAGCGATGCTCATGCGTTTAGAGAGGCAATGCAATTTCTTTGGGACAATCCGCAAGTGGCTGAGAAAATGGGGCGGTGTGCTAAGGAGCGTTATATGGCGCTATTTACGGCGGATCAAATGGCCGCAAGCTATGCTGAGCTGTATAAAAATCTATTATAAAAGAAAACACGTTTGATAAAAATTTTCGCAAAGTAGTTCCATACTGCAGTAGAGTTTTGAATGGGGGCTATTATAGGCTGCTCATGCTATTTGTAAAAAAGGAGCGTGCTTTATTGCTGGCTGTTCTTCTTTATCTTGTGTTTCAACTAATGAAAACGTATTCTTAAGCATTAAAAATCTCTTCTCGAATAAATGCCAAACCACATAAGCAATTAGAAACGTTAACGGCAATCCAGCTATTAAATGAACTGAAACCTTGTAGTTGAAATTTGTGACGTTTTTAAGAAAAAGCGTATCTAAAGTATTAATCACAAAAAAGTGAAACACGTACATTCCGTAAGTTAATCTTCCATATTTTGCTATCCATGAAAGAGAAAATAGTTTAATTAAGGGTGAAAATGTCAGTGCACTAATAAATAACAAAAGACAAGTGATGTCAGCAATAGTTAAGTCAAACAAATGAAACTTTTGAAATATTTGATGGAACATATCCTGTTGACTTATAAATAATAAAATTGTGCTAAAAAAGAATAAAAATCCAATTTTTTTAAATAAAACTAAAAGATAAGGTTTGTAGTGAACTAAAAAAGCAAATCCAGCACCAAATAATAATGGGTCTAAGCGAGAAAGCGTATTTTCGTAAAATGGGATATGTGTCCACCTATAGTAGTGTTGATAATACCATCTTGCGGTTAATGTAATAATAAATAATGTCCCGATAAGTACATATCTACCTTTTGGCTTCTTAATTATCTTTAGAAAGCTACCCCAAAATAAATAAAATTGTTCTTCTAAACTAATACTCCATAGAGGTAGTAATGGTGTTGGTGCCATCATTATTAACTCTGCCACACCTATGTTAAGAGTAAAAGTAGACATCCAAAGAAAAGATGTTTTTACATAATGCCAGTATTCATGAGTCCCGAACTCTGCTAAAGCGGGTGATGTGATGAATGGAAATAAGGCTAATCCAGTAACAGTAGCAAGAAAGTAAATAGGCCAAATTCGTAAAACACGCCTATATAAAAACCATCGCAGATTGAAATGATTATTGTTGTTTTCCTCTTCTTTTAGCAGAATGCTCGTAATTAAAAAAGCGCTTAGGGTAAAGAAAATATCAACCCCCATCCACCCAACAGAAGCTATTGTATTATAGAGTGTGACAAATAATTGTATTATTGGACTGAACTCAGCTGCTTGATAAGCTCCCGCATGGCTGGAAAATACCATCAAAAAGGCTAGAGTTCTTAGCCCGTCGAGTTGTTTATAATAAAATTTCATTTTTTTCTGTTAATTACAATTAGGGAGGTTGATATTAAAGGGGGTGATTTTTAATTTTCTCAGTTCGTGATTCTAACATTGATTTGGCAATAATAAAGAAATTAATTCAAATAAAACAACACGGATAAAAAATAATGGAATTAATGATGTTGAATTGAGGTTGCAAAACGTGTATATTTTTTCGCTAAAATTAAGACGATGGATTGACTGATAATGACGAAATTATTTTTAGGATTACCCGCATATAATGAGAGGGATTCAATTGCCCCATTGTTTGCAAGGATTCAAAAATTCTCTGCTACGTCATCAAGCCCTTTATCAGTTATGGTCTATGATGATGGATGTAAAGATGGTACCAAAGAAGAGGTTTTAAAATGGACTTCTCATTTAGACATTATCTATCTCGATGGCGTTGTTAATAAAGGCCTAGGCGCTGGGATGAATGCGCTGGTTTCTGAATTTGCAAAAATAGGCCAAAAAGACGATGTGTTAATTATCATGGATTGTGACGATACTCATGATCCCGCTCAGATATCTCAGATGCTTAATGTGTTTGAAAAATATCCTGAAACTGATGTGGTTATTGCATCGAGATACAGGCGAGGTGCGACGATTACCGGAGTTCCATTTCATCGAATTATATTAAGTATTGGCGCGGCCATGCTTTATAAATCAGTGCACCCTATTTGTCATGTTAGGGATTACACTTGCGGCTACAGGGCGTATCGATATCCAATTATTATTCGTGCTATGTCAAAAATTACCCCCCCTTTTTTGAAAGAGAGTGGCTTTGCTTGTATGGTCGAGCTCTTATTAAAACTAAAAAAGGCTGGGGCAAAAATGCGTGAGATTCCCCTGCAATTGGCTTACGATAATAAAATGTCTGCATCAAAGATGGATGTTTCTGGGAATGTTATATGTTTATCTAAAAAATTGTTTACTTGGTGTTTTATGGGGATGAAATGAGTCGGTTCAAGGTAGCTTGTGTTTTAGGTACACGTCCCGAAACCATTAAGATGGCTCCTGTAATACTTGCACTAAAATCCATGTCAGATTGTTTTGACGTTGAGATTATTTGCACAGGGCAGCATCGAGAGCTGCTTGTTCCTCTTATTAAGTGGTTTGGTTTAGATATAGCAGAAAGCATGGATCTTATGCAAGCCAATCAAGGTTTGAATGAACTCAGCGGGCGTATGCTACTCGCGTTTTCTGCGCTTTTTAAGAACAAAAAATATGATTGTGTGGTTGGACAAGGTGATACCACAACAGTTTTTATATCGGCATTAGCCGCTTTTCATGAAAAAATTCCTTTTGCTCATGTTGAGGCAGGCTTGAGAACTTTTGATAGAAACTGCCCGTTTCCCGAAGAAATGAATCGTGTTATGGCGAGTAGGCTTGCTGCGATTCACTTTGCACCCACGGAGAGTGCCGCAAAAAATTTATATAAGGAAGGCATTTCTTTAGCTGACGTGTATGTGACAGGGAATACGGTTATTGACGCACTACAGTTTACGCTTGATCGCCTGGACAAAAAAGAAGAGACCTTGCCTGCCACAAAAAAAATGGTGTTTATTTCAGCGCACAGACGTGAGAATTTTGGTGAGCCACTAGAGCGGATATGCCAGGCTATTCGCCTTATTGCAATTGAGCAGCAAGATGTAAATTTTGTTTTTTCAGTGCATCCCAATCCTAATGTTCGTGGGGTTGTTTATCAGTTGTTGCAAGACATACCTAATGTTGAGTTAGTTGACCCTATGCCTTACCCAAAGTTGGTGGGATATCTTCAACGCTGTGATTTTGTGTTGACCGATTCTGGAGGGTTGCAAGAAGAGGCTCCAATGTTGAAAAAACCAGTTTTGGTTCTACGGGACGACACAGAAAGACCAGAATTACTGCAATTAGGTGGTTCAGTCTTAGTTGGCTCAGATAAAGATACTATCGTTTATTGGGTAAGAAAACTACTAGTAGATCCTGATAGCTACAAAAAAATGGTTGTTGGTTACTCACCATATGGTGATGGCAAAGCCAGTCTAAAAATAGCCGACTGTTTATATTCGATGCTTTTAAGGGACATACCGGAATGCTAGTTACCATTATAATGCTGTTGATTCTTACTGTACTGGGCATCCCTTTTATATTACTTCAAAAACAGCCTAAAGATTTTATATTTGCACCCACTTTGGGGTTGGCTGCTCTGGTAGCTATAGCTTATGTTATTTCTGCGAGTGCAGGGATTGCTGGTTCGCAAGCGGTGGCAATATCACTTTCAATTCTTGTTATTTTTGCAGTTATTGTGCTGATACGAAGACGTGGTTTTTTATGGGTTAATATAAAAAATGAACTAATAGTAGGTGGTTTTTGTCTCCTACTTGGTTTTGTCATCTTATTGCCAGCAATGATTGTTGGGGGCGACATATTTTTTGGGGCTGTTAATTTCGATTTTTTTTATAACAGCCAAGATTCATATTATTTAAGTAGCAATTCTGTCTTGCAAGAAATGTCTCCTGAATCAGAAGGTATCCTTCCCTTGACTTGGAGTGCAGTTGGTCAGGGCCGTTTTGCTATTGGACTTATTGGAGCATTTGTTAAGCAGTACCTAGGACTGAATCCGCTTCATTTTAACTCAGAATTATTGGCGACATTGGTATTGCTGTTTTCTTTGAGTGCAGGCGGATTTGTAAAATATATTTACAGATTTAATGGATATCGATATTTTCTTGCTGTTTCTGCTATTGTATTATCTGCAGGTTTTGTTATGGGTTATATATACTATTTGCTTGGCCAAATCAGTGCATTGCCATTATTTCTACTTATTCTAACAATTGCTTCTCGGCTTATGGATAATGATAATGAAGGTATTGTAACTTCGGCCAATCGGTGGGATTTTTATGCTATTATATTATTGTTGAATTCTCTTTATTTTTTCTATGCTATTCTCGCTTTTTTTGCGATATTGATAATCGCCATTGCTTTAGTGTTTAGAGTTTATCAAGAATCTAAACCCGCTATTAAAATTATCTATCGTTTCGGTTGGGTCTTTTTGGGATTGGTAGTAATTTTTGTGTTTGCAAGAATTTTTTATTTTGAGTCTACCCTTTATTCCATTATGTCATGGGTAAACTTGTCACTAAAAACCGCAGTAGCTCCTACCGATGCACCTATGGTTTTCAGTGAGTTTCTAACAGAGGGATTTATTACACTCCTCTTCGGGGTTTTGAACTACCCAACTAATGCATCCTTTTTTTTCCATTTCCCACCATCAAGCGTAATATACATCTTCATAACATTATCTTTAGGTTTAATGGTTGTAATTTGCTTTTTATGGACAACGTTTAAACTTATTGAATCGTCTAAGCAAAAAAATATAGCAATTATTCTAGCTTTGATCGTCACAGTATTTTGCTGTGCTGTAGTATTTTTTATTACAAAATCAGGGTACGCACTTTTTAAAATCAGCTGCTGGTTTGTTCCCTTAATATTACCCGTAACCGTCACAGGAATATTAAGGCCCAAGGTAGGCAAAAAATATTTAGCAGCTAATGTCCTCTCTTGTCTTTGTATGTCTGTAATCGTGATGAATTGGTTGTCTGCCGCATGTTATTTGTATTTTTTCTTACCTCATAATGCATATAATCCATTTGTAAATGTAAATGGAATCAATGGGTCCCGTGAATTTTCGAAACTAGCTTCACAATATGGTTGGGACAAAGGGCAAATCATTATTCTTGATTTAAATAATGGTATAAAAAATGCCTGGGCCGCTAATGAGTTACGAAAAGCTAATGTATCGGCGTTAACTCATAATCTTCAGCCACTATCAGATCGTCGTCCGCCAGATATTCCTTGCCAACACACGCCTGTATTTACCAAAGATGCGCTCTTAATTAATGAACGAAGTAAAGACTCCGAAAGGGATATCATTCAAGATATTAATGAGGCTAAGCCTATCATGAGTACAGGCCGTTATTCCGTGTTCCGCCTGGCTCAGATAGAAACGTATGCATTTTTGGGGCAAGGTGCGTATCCTCCAGAGCATATTTCTGATAAAAACTCAAAGCGGTACGGATTACCGAAGGATCTTCGGTGGATTGAGTCTGGAGTCGAGGTATTTGTTTATTCGCGACACACGCAACTTGTTAATGTTAATATTAGTTTACTGCCGGGGTATGTCGATGCTCCTGAAAAACGTGAATTAACGGTGCATTTT
>CAZZGV010000063.1:0-9196 GCA_964654255.1 uncultured Legionella sp.
AGCCCCACTTGCCAAATCTTTTTGGTGAAACACCTGTTTTTCTTGCTTTTAGTACTAATAATGTACCATGTTTTGCATCCATTATGATGGAAGTTAAGACGCCAATCTGTGAAACAAGAGAGTATGCAATTGAATTTCCTGGTAAGGGTTGGGTTGATATTGATCTAGATAATAATGAACAAGTTGAAATGTGGGAGGGATTGTCAAAGTCTAATTACATGGAAAAAGAATACAATGTAGTAAGAAAAACATTCCTGTCAGGTATAGTCAATTTAAAAGGGTTCCTGCAAGAGCAATTTGAAGCATTACAAGATGAGTATTCTGATGTTCAACAATTAGCAACAAGCTCTATTGATAATAAGCCACTGGAAGACGCAGATGGTTATTTTCTAACAATACATAAAAATACTAGGTTTCTTGATGCCCCTGATAAACGGGGCGAAAGGGAATGTCAATCTGCTGTATTAAGCTTGCAGGGATGTCCTGTAGGTGTTTTTTCTCATAGTTTAAGCTCACCAAGAGGAGCAGCTATAGCGTATCGTATCGATCCTAGTAAAGTTTTGACAACAGCTAAGGGTGATATGAATTCAGTACGATTATGGATTGATCATGCGTCTACACATAATGGGAGAGAGTTTGAGACAAATCCTGAAAGGGCTATTAAAGTTTTGGATGAAACTCTTAAGAGACCAGGAGCTTCATTGGTACGAAATCGGTGGGTAGGAGGATATAAACAGCGGACATTCGCTGGATTGGTTGGCAAAATTCATGAAATGTCAGGGCGCGTTGGTGAGCCTTTTTATCTTTCAAAAAAAGATATGAGTAAACGAGGCGGTCAGGGAATTATTCCGCGCTATAAGGTTAATGAAAATTATCTATATTATTTAAAAAATCAAACATTACCCTATAATGAAGTGTTAATTAAAACTGCAGCGATGGAGCCGGGATCAACCGCTGTTTCCGATATCAGCCATATATTTCTTGCTGAAAATAAGGGAGATTTTAGTTTGTTATCCCTTATTAATGCAGTTTCAACTCAAATGGAATTAATGATACATCGAGATTCAAGACATTATTTTCCAATTTGTTATTATGATGTGACAAATGGTGCTCACACTAAACTATCGATTAGTAGTCTAGGTTTTTTAACAAAATTAGCAGAAATATGCTACGTCATGCCAATTGATTGTTTAAATTTTAATGCAAGTCTAAAAGGGTTAATAGCGCCGATACCCATCAATGTTTTTTTTACAACAGAACACACTGCAATAGAAATCAAACAATTGATATTAGCTTTGTGTAGCTCAAAATACCACGAAGACAAACAATTAGGTGAAATATTGAGTAGCGGTTTGTTGTATCATTCTTCTGTAAAGGCAAACATGTATTATCCCTATCTTAGTAGCAGATATAATGAAGATGTATATCGGTCTTATATGATCTTTAATGAGAATCTTAATAAAGTTGTTGACGATATAGCCACCTCTTTGCTTCAAAAACAGTTGCGTGAGCCCTCCCATCAATTTTCTCCACTGTTTCAAGCATTAAAACTTGCCGCTATAAAACAATCTATCATGCAGCAACTATGGGATTTTAGGTGCTATCAGTGTTCGGATATTTCAAAAAAAGGTAATTTTTTGATTAAGAAAATACCGGAATTATCAGCATGGTCACAATTCTGGGTGGAGGGGAAAAAAACGAATCTACCATTAGACTATTTATGGAATGTATTGGCTATTTTTATTATTAATTGTCCCTACGAAGATGAGCCTCATGATGTTGCAAAATATGGCCCATCCTTCATTTACCGTTTAAATCATGACGTTTCACATGCAATCAGGAAATATGTCATGGTACTTGATATTATTAATTTACTGAGAGACTATGGCCGTGCTGAAATACAAACAACTTTACAGTCTGTAAGTTGTGAAGAATATGCTTTGATTACACTTGTTGCTTTTTTAGAGCGATGTGGACGAACAAATGAGGAGTCCGGGGTAGACGATCCTTCAAACGCTATACGTAGTATGGCGATCACTAAACAAGTAGCGGCCGCCCTGGGTTTTAATGAAACATTAGTGAATTCAATTTGTAAAAATGCTACAAATTTCGGAACGTCATATGAGGATAAGGGCTTTTCAGGCAGTGAGGATGATGCTGATTTACCGAGAAAAAAAGCAAATCTATTTCATCAAATACTAACATTGAGCCATCATTGTGATTTGGGTCGTTGTCGCGACAACGGTTTTAAATTTGTTGAGTCTTTACTAACAGATAGGGAATTAGTTTTGGGTTGTTTAGTACCTTGGGGTAATTTGAAGACTGTTGTTAAAGAGTTAATGCACAAGGTGTTGGCCCATTCAAAAGATACAGGCACCTCTATAAGGGACTACAAAGACAATTTCTATGATTTGAGATTAAAAGCAGAGTGTGTTTACCATACGGGGTTGATGATAAGCAAACTCCACCCGAATGCGTTTATGGCTGCGCAAGAAAAGTTACCTCCGGATCATCCATCATGGGTATCGCCTGAGCATCCAAAACATTGAGGCTAGGAGTAGGGGCACTAATAAAGCCATGTAGTTCTTGAAGCCTTACACCAGGGGTTGATACACATGCCGCTTTTTTTTGTCTGTTATCAGGGTAGATAGCACCGTTCATGGCGTTGTAATTAGTTCCTGTTTCAACAAGAAGGGTTTCTGCAAAAGAAATTATTTGGTTTGTCATGTCTTTAATTTGCTGTTTTGGGGTAAAAGGAAGCAGAGCTTTTATATCTTGAAAAAGCCATTCTCGAACATCTCTTGTTTGCCTGCATCGTAATAAGTCGATATGATGCGCTGTTACAACGCACACGTGCAAAAAAGAGGTTCTTTTCATAATAAACTGCTGTTCTAGGCTGGTAAACATGGATGTTGTTCTTTCGTGACAATTTCCTTGCAATATTTCACAGAAATTCTTTGCCATTGCTGGAGTCACTGCAAGTTGATTTATTGCAACAGCACTAAAAATTTGCGTGGTTCTTTCTAAAATAGTTTTATCGTAAGAAGAGCCATATTCATTTGTTCTTCCGGCACGCTCAAGAAATACTAGCAGGTATAGTAGGTTAGTTTCTTGAGTTGACATGCTATCTAAATATTCTTTACATCTATCATCATTATCACGTAATAAAGTGAATAGCTTAATTATATATAATAATTTTCTGATACCATGCGCGACATCATGGTTAGATCGATAGACATGAATTTTACTGTCGCTATCCTCGTAGTGGCACATAACATTCTGTAAGGATAGATCTTCATATGGAACATTTATTATTTCAGCAATCCGGTCCCAAAATAATGAATTATTGATAATAACCGTTTCGCGAAAATCACTTTGAAACGTAGATAGTTGATCAGGAATGTATCGTCGAACTTGATGACCCATAATTGAGCGAGTGCATTCTATCCAGGGCATAATCAATCTACATTAAATAAAAATAGCTCGTATTGTAACATAAAAAAACATATTTAAAACACGGAAATTATATTTAGGTATGATTTTTTTCTGAGAAGCATTGAAAATTAAGCACCTTATAAATTTATGAAAAAAATTGTTAATATTTTCAATATACATTACTCGTATCTGCTAACAACCTTTACAATATGGGTATAAAACTTTAGCAAAATTCGATAATATAGGTCACTTTAGATTTTTTTAGTAGTAACCATGCCCAAGCGAACTGACATTAAATCCATCCTTATTCTTGGCGCGGGCCCTATCGTCATTGGTCAGGCTTGTGAATTTGATTATTCGGGTACACAAGCGGTACGTGCTTTGAAAAAAGAAGGGTATCGCGTCATTTTAGTTAATTCAAATCCAGCTACCATTATGACGGATCCTGAGCTAGCCGATGCAACTTATGTAGAGCCCGTTCTTTGGCCAGAAGTGGCTCGTATTATTGAGCGTGAGCGGCCTGATGCCTTGTTGCCGACTATGGGGGGCCAAACAGCATTGAATTGTGCGTTAGATTTGGTTCGCGAAGGTGTTTTGGCTCAATATAATGTCGAGCTTATTGGTGCTACGCGCGATGCAATTGATAAGGCCGAAGATCGAGAAAAATTCCGCCAACTGATGAAAAAAATTGGTCTGGAAATGCCAAGATCAGCTATTGCGCATAGCATGGAAGAGGCTTTGTCGGTTCAAGCACAGCTTGGTTTTCCTACTATTATTCGCCCGTCGTTTACTATGGGTGGTAGTGGTGGCGGTATTGCCTATAATAGGGAAGAATTTGAAGAAATTTGTACCCGTGGTTTTGAATTATCTCCAACGCATGAGTTGCTGCTCGACGAATCTGTTTTAGGTTGGAAAGAATATGAAATGGAAGTCGTGCGTGATAAAAATGACAATTGCATTATTGTTTGTACGATCGAAAATCTTGATCCCATGGGTGTTCATACAGGCGATTCAATTACGGTAGCCCCTGCGCAAACCCTAACAGATAAAGAGTATCAACGTATGCGGGACGCAGCTATTCTTGTGTTGCGTGCAGTGGGCGTCGAGACCGGTGGTTCGAATGTTCAGTTTGCTGTTAACCCCGATGATGGCCGTATTTTAGTTGTAGAAATGAATCCTCGCGTATCGCGTAGCTCCGCACTTGCGTCTAAAGCAACAGGGTTTCCGATTGCTAAAGTGGCTGCTTTATTAGCGGTGGGTTATACGCTTGACGAGCTAGCGAATGAAATTACCGGTGGCAAAACACCTGCGTCATTTGAGCCGACGATTGATTATGTGGTTACTAAAATTCCTCGTTTTAATTTTGATAAATTTCCACAAACACCACATACATTATCAACGCAGATGAAATCAGTTGGGGAGGTCATGGCAATTGGCGCGACGTTCCAAGAATCATTACAAAAAGCGATCCGCGGTTTAGAAACAGGTCGTTATGGTTTGCAGTCGTTGTTTAAAAATGACGATATGGCTGTGCTACGTGGGCACTTACGCGAACCAACGCCGGATCGATTATGGTATATAGCAGATGCGTTTCGATATGGATTTTCGTTATCTGAGGTTTATCAAGAAAGTAAGGTTGACCCTTGGTTTTTGGCTCAAATCAGTGACTTGATAGAGGTTGAGAAAACCATTGTTGGCACAAAAATAACTGATATTACCAAAGCCAGAATGTTTCAGCTAAAACGAAAAGGTTTTGCAGATCGTTACTTAGCTTCTTTATTGGAGTGCAGTGAAAAAGAGGTTCGAGAACATCGGTTGCAATTGGGTGTGACGCCTGTGTATAAACGCATTGATTCATGCGCTGGCGAGTTTCCTAGTGATACGGCTTATATGTATTCGTGTTACTTATCTACTTGTGAAGCACGCCCAGAGATTAGTGAGAAAAAAATTATGATTTTGGGTGGTGGCCCTAATCGTATTGGTCAAGGAATAGAATTTGATTATTGTTGCGTTCATGCGGCGTTAGCGTTACGCGAAGCAGGCTATCAAACCATTATGGTTAATTGTAATCCAGAAACAGTATCCACGGATTTTGATACATCAGACAGGCTTTATTTTGAACCAGTAACGCTTGAGGATGTATTAGCTGTTGTTGCTGTTGAAAGGCCTATGGGGGTGATTGTGCACTATGGTGGGCAGACTCCATTAAAATTAGCGCGCGCATTAGCTGAAAATGGTGTCCCTATTCTTGGTACGTCACCTGACGCAATTGATAAAGCTGAAGATCGTGAGCGTTTTCAACAAATAGTCACCCAATTGAATTTACATCAACCTGCAAATGGTACCGTGCGTAGTGAGGAAGAGGCTATTGAAGTCGCTAAGCGCATTGGTTATCCCTTGGTTGTGAGGCCTTCTTATGTATTAGGTGGGCGTGCGATGGAAGTGGTGTATCGGGAAGAAGATTTGCGCCATTATTTGGGGCATGCCGTAGAGGTTTCTAATGATTCTCCTGTTTTACTGGATAAATTTTTAAGTGATGCTATTGAAGTAGATATTGATGCCGTATGTGATGGAAATGATGTTTTAATTGGTGCCATCATGGAGCATATTGAACAAGCAGGGATTCATTCTGGTGATTCGGCTTGTACGTTACCCCCATTTAGTATTAGTGTGGTTGTTCAGCAAGACTTGAAGGAGCAGTTGCGAGCAATGGCCTTAGAGTTAGGTGTGGTTGGTTTAATTAATGCGCAATTTGCAATTCAAGCGGATGATATTTATGTATTAGAAGTGAATCCGCGTGCTTCTCGTACCGTACCATTTGTATCCAAAGCAACAGGTTTGCCATTAGCTAAAATAGCGGCGCGCTGTAAAATTGGACAAAGCTTGAAAGAGCAAGGGCTGTTAAATTACCATGCTAGTTCTTCATTTTATTCTATTAAATTACCCGTGTTTCCATTTATTAAATTTGCAGGGGTTGATTCTATTCTTGGCCCCGAGATGAAGTCAACAGGCGAGGTTATGGGAATTGCAAAACGGTTTGGGCAAGCGTATGCCAAGGCACAGTTAGGTGCTGGTGCTAATATTGTTAAGCGGCGACGTGCATTTGTTTCAGTTCGTGATGCGGATAAAGCGCGTGTTGGTGAAATTGCCAAACGTTTAATTGCGCTTGGGTTTGAAATTATTGCCACCCGTGGGACTGTAGCTGTATTGCAAGCGGCTGGTATTTCCTGTACTCGGGTATTTAAAGTAGCAGAGGGGCGTCCTCATGTGGTTGATTATATTAAAAATCATGATATTGATTTTATTGTGAATACTACAGAGGGTAAGATAGCAATAGCTGATTCTTTTGCTATTCGCCGCAATGCATTGCAACACAAGGTTAGTTATACTACAACGTTGTCGGGTGCAGAGGCTGCTTGTTTGGCAATGCAATATGAAGACAGGGAAACTGTAACAAGGTTGCAGGATTTACATTAAAAGGTGGGGTATGCAAAAACATCCAATGACAGTAAGTGGCGCAGAAGCGCTAAAAAATGAATTGCATCGGTTAAAAACAGAAGAACGACCACGTATTATTGAATCGATTGCTACGGCGCGTGCGCATGGTGATTTAAAAGAAAATGCTGAATATCATGCAGCTCGAGAACAACAAAGTTTTACTGAAGGACGGATCCAAGAGTTAGAGGCTAAATTGTCGAATGCTCAAATTGTTGATATTAGCAAATTACCTAATACCGGTAAGGTTGTATTTGGTACTAAAGTAACAGTCTGCAATTTACAAACAGACACTCAAATTTCGTATCAAATTGTTGGTGAAGATGAGGCTGATATTAAGCTCAATAAAATTTCTTATAGTTCGCCTATTGGTCGCGCATTGATTGGTAAGCAGCTCGATGATGCCGTAGTGGTGAAAACCCCAGGTGGTGTTGTTGAGTATGAGATTGTCGCTGTTGATTATATCTAGCAGTAAGTAGCCCAATGTAATAGGCTCGTGCCTAATACATTGGGTTTAACGTTTGTAAGCATTTAAGGAATGTAATAATAAGGATTGGGTAGTTTGAAGATTTTTTTAGCATACCCGCCTGTTAAATCACTTTGTTGATCACCAATAGACGCAATAATGGTATATCCTAACTGGCTGATTTTGTATCTAGTGCCTGATTTAAATGGCACAACAGATGATTTATTGTATTGTTCAGGTTTTAAATAAAGGCCTGCCCAATCACGATATCCTGCTTGTTTTAAATTGTTCTCAGTCACTAACCGTTCGGATTCTTTTCTACCTGTTACGAAAAAGACGCTTACACCTTGTTTTAACGCATCATTATATAGCGATAACATCGTTTTTATCGGTGGCGCGTCTGCTGCTGCAGTGTCTTTTTTAAGTTGTTTTTTACTGGGCATAAATCGATGCGCTGCTAGCCTGTTGTAGTTTGATAAACTTGTTTCATCAATATCAAGTACCACAGCTAGTTTTTTAGGGTGTGCAGATTTTGCGTTTAATGCTGCTTTATTTATGATAAATTTGCGCGCGCGTAAAATAGCTGCGGTTAATTCTTTTTCATACGCTCCTGAATCATGATAAGCCTTTACTTCGTGGGCCAAAAGGCCGAGATTAGCTGGTTCAGAAAAAGCGGTTGTATTTAAAAAAACACTTAAAATAACAATGAAGAACATAGAGATAACTAGCTGATTTTTTTTCATAAAACATCCTCGTTTTTGCAGGTAGCCAATTGTAATGAACGTTATGAATAAGAGCAAATGTCTCGCGTATTATACAGATTGACTATTAAGAAAATATTAGGAACTGTTTAATCAGGCTCATTGCTTTGTACCATAAGAGTAAGGTAATATCGCCCTATTTTCTTTAAATGGAACCAAAATAGTACTATATTTTAAATGGACGAGAACAATTTGGTAGTTAGATTAAATATGAATTTTACAGGTTAAAATACCAAATCAAGACTTAAATGGTACTAGATTATCAAGAGTAGGAGTGGTATGCTGCGCATCAGTAAATTGGCCGATTATGGAACAGTTGTGATGGTGTATCTTGCCAAGCGTTCATCGCAACTTTGCAATGCGCGTGAGATTGCATTACACACGCACCTGGCTATACCGACGGTTAGTAAATTATTAAAACGGTTAACTGCTGCGGGATTGTTATCGTCTGTACGTGGTGTTTCAGGTGGTTACCGTTTACAACGACCGGCGACAGAGATTTCGGTGACGGAAATAATCTATGCGCTAGATGAAGATCGTGGCTTGACCGAATGCAGTTTAAAGCCAAATGAATGTGCTTTGCGTGGTGTATGCCATATTCAAGGTAATTGGCAATTGATAAGCCAAGGGATAGCGTCAGCATTGGATAGTGTGAGTTTAGAGTCATTGGCCAAACCTACACTGCCAGCTGTGGATATTGAACGTATTAAAGAATTGGCAGTAGGGGGAGTTCGTGGCTAAGAATAATGCGCAAATTAATACCTTGCTTGAGCAGGAATACCAGCATGGTTTTATAACCGACATTGAGGTTGATACGTTTCCTCCAGGTTTGGATGAGGATGTGATTCGCAAACTATCCGCTATCAAGGGTGAGCCTGAATTTTTGTTGGAATGGCGTTTAAAAGCATTTCGACATTGGTTAACCATGAACCATCCAGAATGGTCTAGCGTGCACTATCCCCCAGTGGATTATCAAGCGCTTTCTTATTATTCTGCTCCTAAAAATATCAAAGACGGACCTAAAAGTTTGGACGAGGTC
>CAZZGV010000064.1:0-2043 GCA_964654255.1 uncultured Legionella sp.
AAAGTAGAAACAATAAAAAAGAAAATAAAAAAGGCCCTTACCTACCCCATGGCGGTCATGGTCATTGCATTTTTGGTGACAGCTGGGCTATTAATGTTTGTTGTGCCACAATTTGAATCATTATTTCAAGGCTTTGGTGCCGATCTTCCCGCTTTGACACGTGGGGTCATTACCATGTCAAAAGCGTTTGAAAATTATTGGTATTTAATATTTGGAGCATTAGGCGGCGCTATTTATGGCTTTATTTATGCTAAAAATCATTCAGCAACATTCGCTCATACTATAGATAAAACCATGCTGAAAATCCCTATTATTGGCACTATTCTTGAGCAAGCTGCTATCGCCCGCTTTACCCGAACATTATCTATTACTTTTGCTGCGGGCCTTCCTTTAATAGAAGCTCTAAAAGCAGTTGGTGGTGCAACTGGTAATATTTTATTTGCAAACGCAACCAATCAAATTGGGGAAGAAGTTTCGAGTGGTCAACAGTTACATTTAGCGATGGATAACACAAAATTATTTCCCAGTATGGTTATACAAATGGTAGCTATCGGAGAAGAA
The DNA here is from genome assembly GCA_964654255.1 of uncultured Legionella sp. GTDB lineage: Bacteria > Pseudomonadota > Gammaproteobacteria > Legionellales > Legionellaceae > CAZYME01. The sequence continues at coordinate 562 of CAZZGV010000064.1, forward strand.
TCTGGTACATTGGAACAAATGCTCGGCAAGGTAGCTGATTTTTATGAAGAAGGCGTTGATAACGCGGTTGATGCTCTTAGTAGTTTGCTAGAGCCAATGATTATGGCAATATTAGGTGTGCTGGTCGGCGGTTTAGTTATTGCCATGTATTTGCCTATATTTAAACTTGGTTCGGTGGTGTAATGCTCAATGAATTTGTTTCCCTCTATCCATTAACAGCCTATATTTTTTTGGGTTTATTTTCTCTAACCGTGGGCAGTTTACTTAATGTCATTATTTATCGACTGCCACTCATGTTAAACGCGGAATGGACGTCCGAATGTCGAAATTTACTGCACTTAACTGATGAACCAAAACAAAACATAAACCTATTTTTCCCACGCTCATTCTGTCCTGGCTGTAAATATTTGATTCCTTTTTGGCATAACATCCCTGTTTTAAGCTATTGTATATTGCGTGGACGTTGTCATCAGTGTCATCAATCCATTCCTTTTCGTTACCCTCTAATTGAAATTATCAGCCTCACCTTATCACTACTCGCTGCATATCGTTTTGATTTTAGTCCTACTCTACTTTTTTCGCTCTTATTTATTTGGGCTCTTATTTGCTTGTTTGTCATTGATTTACACCATCAAATCTTACCCGATAGCCTGACCATCGGCTTAGTATGGCTGGGCTTAATTGCTAATACACAAAACTTATTTACCACCCTACCCAATGCTGTATTAAGTGCTGCTGGGGCCTACATGTTATTGTGGCTTTTTATCAAACTATATTACCTATTTACCGGAAAAATTGGCATGGGACATGGTGATTTTAAGCTTTTCGCCGCTTTTGGAGCATGGTTTGGCTGGACCCAGCTACCTTTAATATTACTTTTTTCATCAATTACTGGCGCAGTAACAGGTATTATTTATCTAAAATTCACACAACAAACTAGAGAAACGCCAATACCTTTTGGACCATTTCTCTGCGTTGCTGGACTAATTTCCCTTTTCTTTGGAAAAACAATTATTCATTGGTACTTGGGGTTGTATAGTTAAACAATTTACTTCACTGGCCTTAACTTAAATTTTTAGAGACAACTCTATTACCCCCAGTCATTTGGGCATTGATAGCCTGCCTCAGCTCATCAAGAATAGCCCCGCTTTCTGTTAGAGTAAGCGGAACTTGGAGCTGTAGTAAAATATAAAATAATCCAACACCTGTTAAAGACAACAATAAGCGCGCGGAGCCTTCTTTTAAGTAACCACGATGTTTAATTAAAATAGGCTGTACTTGACTAATATCCTTATGCCAATTTTTTTTTAGGCTTTCGAGTTCTTCAGGCAATTGATCTGATTTTAAATAACTTAAAAAACTGTCGCTTAATTAATTCAATAAACTATCAGCTGCAGTTGCCGCATCTTGGCAATGCTCGGAGCGATGCTGCAAGTCTTGAACTTTAGCATCAAGTTTGCGCAAAAGGCCTAACAGCCGATA
>CAZZGV010000064.1:2053-9055 GCA_964654255.1 uncultured Legionella sp.
TGTTTTGAGACAGTTCTAATCGATAATAGTCATTATTAAAAAAAGCCAGGAGAGCAGCATAAGCGTTTTGAGATCTAACTGATTGAATCTGGTTAAAAAAACCTCGTCCCTGGTATTGCAAATTACATGGCCAAATGGATGGCCTAATATTGGTAATAAACCCACTTAAAATATTCTTATGTATCCCCATACCATCTCCTTTAGTCTGCTTGTCGACGAATATTGAATAATAAGCTGTAAAAATTTTGAGTGTTAGTAAAGACTAATTAACAGTCCAATGGGTCAATATAACCCATAAATATCACATTGGCATTATAAAAATTTCAAAGACTTAGTACGGCATATTACAAGAGTACCTCCCATTCAATTACAGCCATTATCATGGTGGTAATCATGGCTAATTAAATCGAGATAATAGAAAAAATAACTATTTCCACAAGATGTTGTATCAGCAAACGCAATGTTTTGCTGATACTTAAAACAATGAAAATACCTTATTAAAGGATACAGTAACTGCTTGTGCAGAAACACGTTGATAATTATTTGCATAGGACATGTTTGCACTTGAATAATTATTCACTAAATTTGCAAATGATGAAGAGCCGTTAATAGCAGAATAAAGCCCTGTCATTGCATAGGTGTAACTCAAATCCAAGACCCATGTTGGATTAATGTAATATGTCATGCCCATTTGTGCAGCACCGCCCCACATCCACTTAGAGTTAGACATAGTAGTATGAGAGCCAGTGTAATCCACATGCGCCCCTTTACTATCAGCATACCCCGTTACATCATAAAAATGAGACTTAGCCCCAAATAATGAAGGTCCTGCGCCTAAATACACATGACTATTCGTAAACGAATGTCCAATATAGGCTAATAATGCTAACTCATGATTAATGCTTGTTTGAGTAACATTACCTTTGAAGGAATCCGAAAATGTAGCCTTGTTGTTTGTAAATGAGCGAGATCTAAATGAATCGATATCTTGATCTGTAGAAATTATCCCCAAATAGTTAGATAAAAATTTAACACCCCACAACTTGTCACTGCTTGTAAAATGTTTAAAATAACCCATTTGAGTTTCAGGAGAAAATGTAGACTGGGTTGCATGGTAAGGATTAGCCGGGCCACCTGATGCTCCAAAAGCAGCCAAAGAGGATCTGCTATATATATTAGAAGCGCCAGTTGGCTTTAAATATTGATCGAATTTAATTGGATTATAATTTTCACCAAATTTAACGAATAAGCCAGTATTAGACATGTCTGGCGCAAAAAATGTAGTCGATTTGCTAGAAAATGTTACATGAGACGCTGTTAACAAATATAAAGCAGTACAAACACCCATTTTTTTCATCATAAAAGTCTTCCATCAAATTAGGTGGTTAGTAATAACTTAATGTGACATAAAAATCCAGAAAATTTTAAAAAATTAATAAATTTTCCTGACACTACACTTAACTTTTACCATTGCGATGCTGTGTCAGTGCGGAAAAAAACTCCGGCTTATTAAGCCCCATTGCAGCAAAAATTTGAGGCACTCTGTCCCAGCTATTTTCCTGCTCAATACTTGCAACAATTAAATCAAACCCTTTGGCTTTATCTACGGCAACACCCCAACCGTTTATATAACACAATCCTTGCAAACGTTTAGCTTCGATATGCTCCATTTTTTGAGCCGACAATAAGTAAGCATGGGCTTCTTCATATAATTGTTTTACCTGACGCTCATTGCTAGGGCTAGCAAACGTGCCGGTACGTTGTAAATCATCCCTAAAATTTGCCTCATCTAATAAGTCTTTTCCAAGCTCATATTGAGCAACAACATCATCTATTGAAGCCGCAGCACGGTAACACGCTAAAACCATCTCTCGAGCAAATGGATATTTTTTTTTGCCTACTAACGATTTATAAATAGTGCCTAATTTATGATAATCAGCTCTCTCTTTTGTTAACAATTCCTCTGTAGGCTGGTTATGCACACGGTTTTGGTGCATTGATTTTAATTTTTTTGTTAATCTATTAATTTTAAACCGTTGTATAAAACACATAATTGCTCCCTTACTAATTTATATCGCATTATTAGTGCCAAATTGCGCTTGTTGCGGAGACGTATAGATGGCCCACTCAAATAGTGCACCGGCTCCCAAAATAAGCAAAATAAAAAATAAAATTTTCAACGTGAGCCATAGACCATCATTATTAGAGTATATCTTGATACTTCTTGGCTGTTTTTTACTTTGAAACTCTTAACTATAAATATGATTATCTATATTATTTTAACAGTAATAAGCTATAACTGCAAAAAGTAACGCCAATAGAAATATAATCGAAAAAACAAATGTTGACGCGCCTTTTGAAGTGAAACTATAGGCATATTGCAGCCACTCTACTACACTAATAATAAATCCAGGAATACTAAACTGCCATCCAAACAATAAATTTGGCATAACATAAAAAGTTAGAGCAAATAAACTCAAGCTAGTAACCAATGAAAGCAAACCAATAACAAACACTTTCTCATTTTGTTGATAACGATCTTGTTCCATAAGGATCTCTAGAATATTTACCCAACTAAATATGAGTATCTTAGTGATTTAAATCAACATAGCAGATACTATATACATTGCCAAGCATACATTTATAAATTAATAATTTTATTAGTTCGACTTTAATCATTATTATAAAAATAGCTAGAGTCCAGATTAGGTCTTGTTAATAGTTGTCTTCAGCTTCATATTCATAGGATATACAGTCATGATAAAACGCTTTGTTTTTATAATTTCAGATGGAACAGGAATAACAGCGGAATCCTTGGCTCATAGCCTTATGACACAATTTGAAAACATTGAATTTGAAAAAGAAACAGTACCTTATTTGGATTCCATGGAAAAAGCAGAAATATTGATGACTCGTATTAACAAGTGCTATGAAGAAACAGGCATTAAACCTTTAATATTTATGACACTAGTTAACCCAGATATCAACGCTTATATTGCTCAATCTGAAGCCTGTATATTTGATTTATTCAGCACATTTCTTGCCCCACTTGAAAAAGAACTTGAAGCCAAATGCTCTTACACGGTTGGACGAACTCATGGTGTTGCCGACATTGAGGCCTATAATCAACGTATTGAAGCGGTCAATTATACATTGTCGCATGATGATGGGGTTAAAATACGTGAATATGACAAAGCAGATATTATTTTAATCGGCGTATCACGCTGCGGAAAAACGCCCAGCTGCCTTTACATGGCGTTGCAATTTGGAATTCTCGCAGCAAACTACCCTTTCACCGATGAAGACCTATCTGATTTTCGCTTACCTGAGGCATTAAAACCGTTTAAGAAAAAACTCTTTGGATTAACCATCGATGCGGAGAGATTACAACATATTCGCACCGAAAGACGTCCCAACAGTCAATATGCCTCTGCTGAACAGTGCCGTATTGAAATTTCTGAAGTTGAAGCGATGTATAAACAAGAAAATATTTCCTTTCTCAACTCAACACGCTACTCCATCGAAGAGATTGCTACAAAAATTATGACCGCAGCAGGATTACATAGACGATTATAAAAAGCCAATTTTAAAATTATAAATAACCATCATCTTAGCGTTCGATATGAAAAATTTTTGCTCGTATTTAACGTTACAATACTACAAAAACGACAGAAACATATACCTAATATTTTCTTAATAATTAGACATTATAATCTGCCCTCAATGTAACTATTGTGAGCCAATATTGTCTAAAGTAATCCTTATTTATGCCAACTGTATGAATCCTACAGCCCAAGGCGACTTTTCATTTGCTGGAAATATTGCCAAAGATATGGTTAGAGCGATTGAAGCAAGTTTAGTAAATGACATAGATGTAATATTAGTTAGTTCACTCGGTGGTATAACGCGGTTTGAACAACTTTATGGTACTGCTATTAATCATCGATTAAATATTGAAGGGGCAAATATTGGTCTTGCTGCACTTGAAACATTTGACGCTGTCAACAATAGCGTCATAGCATTTATCGAGGCAAATCGCTGCAATTATCCAGCCAGAGATACCTTGAAAAAAGTTCTTGCGCCAGAAAGTAAATTTATTTTTTTAGGCAATATCAATCAGGAATCCTATGCAGGTTTATTCGTACAAACGTTATACCGTATGCAATTGAAGATGGATCAACCAGGCCTTTATACATTATTCAATGATGAGGATATATTAATTGGTAGTGCCGGCCTTGGTCCAGATAGGTTCGGTATACCAACAATTACTCAATCAAGCGCGCTACCTTTGTTAACGCCATCAGAATCATCAATTGTACCAACCACAAATTATGGGTTTATGTATATTGCTTTAATCAACGGTTCAAAAGAATATCAATTAATTGCTCAATATATTAAATTATCTGGCCACGATGAATTTATACTTGTTGGAAATTTTGAAGATAAAAAAGATGAAATTAAAGCAGCTTTTATCTCAGATACTACCCTTGTTACCTCACAAAAAAATTTACCACCTATTCAATATTATCGTTCATTACCTAACAAAATAATGCGTAAAATGGTTAGTAATACACCCGGCTTGCTCGTTCTATCTACAGGGGTAACAAGTACTCTTGAAGCAATGAGAGACGAAAAGCTTACTTACTACCAAGATCTATCTAATAACACTAATTTTATTGCGACTTATTTAATAGCCGTTAAATCCATTATCTCAAGCGATACGTCCTTAGCAGGCATTATGCCACAATTGATTATAGAACTATCTAGCTTGTTATTTGCCAAAAAACCACTTAATGAAATTGATATGAAGCGAACAGATGAACTATTAAAAATATCTTCAGTAAGCTCACGATTAATCGCAACAAACCAACTGATTATTGATCAAGCAAGTGGGAAAATTGCACCAAAACTTCTAGGTTTTCTTCATGGCACACGCCATACCAAAGACCAAGTTCAGCTCGCTATGGTTTGTGCATCACTACGTAAATCAGGCGAAATAGGCAGCCCGGTTCACGATCAGGCGCTCCAAAGAGCCGCTGCATACGGCCGACTTTTTGAACTTAAGGTATTAATTAAATCGATGCCAACTGTGGATTTAAACAAAAAAGAGCCTACTTACGAGCGCTCAGCACTACATTGGGCTGCGTATAATAGAAATTATGCCTGTGCTGATGCATTAATTAAAGCTGGGGCAGCTTTAGATGCCCAAGACAAGGACGGTCAAACACCTTTACATATAGCTATTATTAATGATGATAAACGATTAATTGAAAGACTTGTTAGTGCCGGAGCTTCTGTAAGCATTGAAAATAAGGATAAAAAAAACCCACAAGATTGTGCCCACGATAAAGGCGTCTTATTGCCAATAAAACACATAGAGCTTGGGCAGCATTTTTGTACAGTAAGTTAGGCCTAACAACCCACTGTACTCTGCTTACCAAACAACTAGAATCATACCCACATCGTGATAAAATCTTTCACCGACATCATAACCAACGAATTAGTATCATCCATTTTATGAATGATGTGATCAGTCTGTTCTGATGAAAAATGCGTATTTAAATTGCGCTTAAATTTAGCGAGTAAAACAGGCAACCCCTCTTCTCGTCGGCGCTTGTGTCCTATAGGATATTCAATCGTTATACGCTCGCTCTCAGTTCCATCTTTAAAAATTAACTTCATGCTATTAGCTATAGAACGCTTTTCGGGTGCATGATAGTCACGAGAAAATTGTTCGCTTTCACTAACAACCATTTTTTCTCGCAGCTGATCTATACGAGGATCACAAGCCACATCATCTTCATAATGCTCCGCACGCAAATCACCGTGCAATAAACCAATAGCTACCATATATTGTAAGCAATGGTCCCTGTCTGCAGGATTGTGTAATTCGCCCTGTTTACTAATAATACGAATTGCCGATTCGTGAGTAACGAGCTCAATACGATGAATTTCATTAAAACGTGCTTTTACCTGCGGATGCAATATGACTGCGCATTCAACGGCAGTTTGCGCATGAAATTCGGCAGGGTAAGATAATTTAAACAACACATTTTCCATCACATAACTGCCATAAGGTCGCTGGAATTTAAAGGACTTACCACCAAAAAGCACGTCATAAAATCCCCATTTAGAGGCGCTTAGTGCACTTGGATAACCCATTTCACCGCTAGCGGCTATCAACGCCAATCTTACGGCACGTGACGTAGCATCTCCAGCTGCCCATGATTTTCGCGAGCCAGCATTAGGCGCATGACGATAGGTTCTTAAGCTTTGTCCATCCACAAAAACCTGAGAAAGAGTTCGTAATAACATGTCCTCATCACCGCCGAATAGCTGCGCCGCAACAGCAGCACTTGCTATTTTAACTAAAAAAACATGATCTAATCCGACTTTATTAAAACTATTCTCAAGCGCTAGGCACCCCTGAATTTCATGCGCTTTTATCATTGCCGTTAATACATCGTGCATGAGAATAGGAGGCTTGCCCTGTTGCTCATTTTGTCTACTGACATAATCAGCTACTGCTAATATTGCTCCTAAATTATCAGATGGATGCCCCCACTCTGCAGCCAACCAGGTATCGTTGTAGTCTAACCAGCGAACCATTGTGCCAATATTAAAAGCAGCCTGAACAGGGTCGAGTTGAAATTTAGTCCCAGGTACACGTGCTCCGCCCTCTAATACTGCTCCAGGGACAATCGGACCAAGCAACTTTGTACATTCTTTAAAGCTCAGAGCCAACATGCCGCAGCCTAAGGTATCCATTAAGCAAAGTCGCGCCGTTTCATAAGCTAACGTACTATCTATAGGCTTATGTAACACATAATCAACGATATCATTCATAACATCGTCGTAATCAGGCTTTATATTATCTTCTACATATAAATAACTCATGTTTATTTATCTCGCATCAATTGAAATATAGGCTCTTCGTTCTGGGCCAATGTATTTAGACGATGGCCGTATAAGGCGATTATCGGCTCGCTGCTCAAAAATATG
>CAZZGV010000065.1:0-9046 GCA_964654255.1 uncultured Legionella sp.
GTGGAATGACACATAGCAAGTCCAACCTCGCAGCGAAAATATCGCACAAGCTGCGCAGTCTTGTCAACTTGAAATTGTTTTCGTGGTTGTATTTCTTAGTGTTGTTCTGCTTCTCTTTGTTTGTGGAGAATGCCTGAGATGCGGTAAACTCATCCATCATTTCTTTTCTTATTCTGCGTGAATTATGTTTTACGGTGATACGGTTCAAGATACGCGCCAACTGTTTTTTTTGAGTTGGCGCAAGTACCGACAACATCAACCTCTCTTGCCATTAGAAAAACAAATTGTTGATGTCATTATTGTGCATTCTGAATACCATGCGTTACTTGAAGCAGCAGATCCTCCAAAAGAGCAGGCTTATTTCCCTGAGTTAGGTCAAACTAACCCGTTCTTGCACATGGGGCTTCATTTAGCTATTCGTGATCAAATAGCAACGGACAGACCCGTTGGTATAACAGATATTTATAATCAATTAGTGCTTAAGTACATGGATAAAATGACGGTTGAGCATTTGATGATGGATTTGCTCGCAGAGTGCTTGTGGATGTCGCAACGTAACCAAGCAATGCCGGATGAGGCCAATTATCTTCAAGCGTGCCGCCAATTATTAATAGAGAAATGAAGGACTTGCTCTTGACGATTCGTATTATAAATTATACAACTAGCCACTGATTTTTATTTGCAAAGATGTCATCGGAGAAATGATGAAAAAAATAATTGTGTTAGTAATGGCATTGTTTGGTGCTTCGATGCTAGTTCATGCGGTTTCTGTTAAAAACGATTTGCCGCAGACTCAAGAAAGTGCACAACAGCCAGCAGCCGAAGAGCAGTCTATTTCGAAAAGTGATATGGATAAGGTAGATAACGGTAGTGGAGATGATATCGATACGGTTGATGAGGGCGATCCTGCCAATGATAAAGATCCTGAGGCTGATGACATAAGTATCACACCTGGTAAATCTTAGGTTTATACCTATCATTCACATGATGTAATAAAAATACGTCGTTTTGCAAAAGAGCATTAGCGACGTATTTATTATTTTAAGGTTCAGTGCAAGTTGTAACATACATGACTCGTCGGTGTTTTAATTGGGTATAATTCCAATTATCGGTTAATATAACCAATTAACCATTATCAAAAACGTGTGTAATGACTGATTCAAAAAATATAACCCACTTTGGTTTTCAATCCGTCCCTTGGGATGAAAAAGAAAAAAAAGTTGGCGCTGTCTTCCATTCTGTGGCAAAAAACTATGATTTAATGAACGACTTAATGTCTGCTGGCATTCATCGTTTATGGAAACGTTTTACAATTGAATTGAGTCGAGTGCGCCCCGGACAAGAGGTTCTGGACTTGGCGGGTGGTAGCGGTGACTTGACGCGTTTATTTTGTCAAAAAGTGGGGTCCAAGGGGCATGTAGTCTTAGCGGATATTAATGCTGCTATGCTGGCTGTGGGGCGTGATCGCCTATTGGACGAGGGTTTGTATGGTAATGTAAATTATGTACAAGCTAACGCACAAAGCTTGCCTTTTATTGATAATCGGTTTGATTGTATTACAATTGCTTTTGGTCTGCGAAATGTCACGGATAAAGCGGCCGCATTGCGCTCTATGTTTAGGGTATGCAAGCCAGGTGGCAAAGTGATGGTACTTGAGTTTTCAACGCCAACTTTACCCGGCTTAAAGCCTGTTTATGATTGGTATTCATTTAATGTTTTACCTACAATTGGTCAGTTATTTGCGCAAGACGCTGCAAGCTATCAATACCTTGCTGAATCTATTCGCATGCACCCAACCCAAGATGAATTAAAAGTGCTTATTGAGCAGGCTGGCTTTGAAGATTGCCATTATCATAATTTAAGTGGTGGTATTGTGGCTTTACACATCGCCTATAAATATTGAGACCATGATGATTAAAAAATACTCTTTAACACTTTTGCAAAAAGCCATTAATCATGCGCTTGCCTTAGATGAGTCGATGCCCACAAAAATGGCCGCACTTGATGGCCGTGTGTTAGAAATTATTATTAGCCCGCTTAATGTTAATTTTTTTATTCGGTTTACACAAAATGAACTGTGTTTATGCGCTGATAATGAGGGGCTTGCTGATACAGTGATTCGCAGTAGTCCACTGGGCTTAATTCGCCTAAGTTTGTTGCCAGCATCAAAAACGCGCTCATTATTTAATGATGATGTGAAAATTTCAGGCAATGTTGAGTTGGGTCAGAATGTTAAAAAATTATTTGATGACTTAGATATTGATTGGGAAGGGCATCTGGCGCGTTTTACGGGGGATGTCGTGGCATATCAGCTTGGTTCTTTTGTACGTCAAGGCTTTGATTTTAAACGACAACTTAGCTCTTCTATGCGCCATAATTTGACAGAGTATTTACAAGAAGAGTTACGAGCGTTTCCTCCTCGCGAGGAAATAAATGATTTTTATAAGGACGTAGATGCGCTATCGCTAAGCGTTGAGCGGTTGGCAGCACATGTTGACCAACTTTTGAAGAGTAAATACCGATGAAAAGGCGCATTAAACAATTATTACGCTTACAGCATATTAATTATATTTTAGCTAAAAATGGTCTTGATCAATTTATTGTTAGTATTGGGCTCTTTGCTCCATTACGCTTTATCGTTTATCTCAATCCCTGGAATTGGTTTCGTCGTGAGAAACTGACTCGAGGTGAGGCGCTTAGAAAAACCTTGGAGCAACTAGGTCCTATCTTTATTAAATTTGGCCAGGCGTTGTCGACTCGCCCAGATATTTTGCCTTCTGATATTGCTATGGAATTGTGTAAATTACAGGACAATGTGCCACCATTTCCCAGTGAGCAGGCCCTGGCTATCATTGAGGCAGCTTTTGGCCGCTCTGCCTATGATGTTTTTGCTGATTTCGATGCCAATGTATTGGCATCTGCTTCTATGGCTCAGGTTCATGCTGCAACCTTGGTAACTGGCGAGGATGTTGTTGTAAAAATATTGCGTCCTAATATGCGTAAAATTATCGAGCAGGATATTGCTATTTTGCACACTATAGCGGGGCTCGCGGATCGTTACTGGTCGGAGAGTAAACGATTAAAACCAAAAGAAATTGTGTATGAATTTGAGCGCAGTCTTTTTGACGAGCTTGATTTGCAGCGTGAAGCGGCAAATGGTGGCCAGTTACGACGAAACTTCAACCACTCATCTTTGCTGTATATTCCAGAAATATATTGGGATTACGTTCGTGAGAATGTGTTAGTCATGGAGCGTATTTATGGTATTCCTGTTTCTGATGTTGCCACCTTAAAAGAGTATGGTGTGAACATTAAAAAACTTGCTGAACGTGGTTTGGAAATTTTCTTTACGCAAGTCTTTCGTGATTGTTTTTTCCATGCTGACATGCATCCGGGCAATATTTTTGTTTCTAAATCGCATCTTGAAGAGCCGCAATATATTTGCATTGATTTCGGTATTATTGGCACGCTTAATGATAAAGACAAACGCTATCTTGCTGAAAATTTATTAGCATTTTTTAATCGCGATTACCGACGAGTTGCACAGTTGCACGTTGAATCAGGTTGGGTTGCAAGGCATACACGTGTCGAAGAATTTGAAAGTGCTATACGTACGGTTTGCGAGCCTATATTTGAAAAACCATTAAAAGACATTTCATTTGCTTTGCTGATTATTCAATTATTTCAAGTCGCGCGTCGTTTTCAGATGGAAGTGCAGCCGCAGTTGGTTTTGTTACAGAAAACGTTGCTTGCTGTAGAAGGATTAGGTCGGCAGCTATATCCAGAATTGGATCTTTGGGCAACGGCGAAACCCTTCTTAGAAAAATGGTTACGAGACCAATTAGGCCCTAAAGCACTGTTACGACATTTAAGTGAAAATATCCCTTTTTTAGTAGAGCAAATGCCACATATGCCGCGTTTGTTGAATGATGTTTTAGAGCTGACAAAGGCACAGAAATTGGCCGATTTAATGAAAAAGGATGAGCAGCAATTACAGTCGGCTGCTCGCAATAGTTGGTATAAAGGTCTTGGGACGGGTGTTTTGGTTGTTATATTTGCAGTGGTTGGAGCGAGCTATTTTCATGTGGTGGATAACCAATCATTAAAAAATATCGCGTTGGGTGCTGTGATGATGGCAGGCGTTCTAATGCTCGCTCATCGTCAACAAGGGTAGGTAGTACACCTTCATTACAAGGAGCTAACATGGGATTAAGTGGTATTAGCCCAGCATCATTAGTGTTGATTTTATTGATTGTGGTTGCTTTATTCGGTGCCAATAAAATAAAAACCATGGGTGCAGACCTGGGTGAGGCTATTAAAAATTTTAAGCGTGCTTTACATGAAGATGATGACAAAACATCATGAGTGGTGGTGAGTTATTATTAACATTGGTCGTGGCGTTGTTCGTTTTTGGCCCTAAAAAACTGCCTATGTTGGCTTTTCATCTTGGGAAGATGTTTGCACATATTAATCGGTATAAACAACAAGCAATGGTGTTTTGGCAACAGCAAATAAATCAACAACAGTTGCAAGAAAATTTGAAGAAAGCAGAGCAAGCCGATGTTAACTATCACCAAGAACTGTAAATAAACTTTAGGGACGTTGCCTAAGTCAATTAACATTTAATTTACGATATATTTTTTGGATGTATTTTTTTCTAGAAAAACACTTAAAATAATACCTAGTTCATAAAGCACACAAAGCGGCACGGCTAGCATTATTTGTGATAAAACATCCGGTGGTGTTAATAACATACCAACCGTAAATGCAGCGACGATAACGTAGGGCCTTATTTTTTTTAAAGTAGCTAGGTTAGTAATTTTCACATAGACAAGAAAAAGGCATATCAGCGGTACTTGAAAGCAAACTCCAAATAGCAGCAGCATGCGTGTAATAAAGTCTATTGCATAACTAATATCGGGCATAAAATGCACCCCGCTGGGGACCGCTTGAATAAAAAATTGCAACATAAAAGGTAAAATTACGTAAAAGCAAAATAATACGCCCATCATAAATAGTGACATGCTTGCTATGATTGCCAGGCCTAAGGTAGTTCGTTCTTGTAAGTAGAGTCCTGGGGCTGCAAATCGCCAAATTTGAAATAATGCATAGGGTGTTGTGCAAAGCATCGCAGCATCAGCGGCTAGCTTGATCGGGATTAACAATGGCGTTGTAATTTGTGTTGCAATTAAAGGGTCTTGTAAAGGTAGTGCATGTAACAAGGGCGACACTAACTGATGAAACAATTCTGGCGCAAAGAAAAAAAACAGCGAAAATTGTGCTGCAAAAGCAATGATTACCCGCAGTGCGCGGCGGCGAAGTTCAAGTAAGTGAGTTAGCATGAGTGTATTTTTTTAATACGATACATTAAACTACCACGTGTCAGGAGTAAGAACCATAGTAACTAGCCAGGTAAATATGTCTTTAGTCCATCGATATCAAGATTTAATTCAAATTTTTAATGATTGCTTTGCAGCTGAGTATAATACACAGCTAGTTAAAGGTGGTGATGAGCCGTTGTATTTACCCGCGGATGAAAACCTGCCTTATAATGCCATTTTTTTCGCCCATGGTTTTTTTAGTAGTGCATTGCATGAATGCGCGCATTGGTTAATTGCGGGTGCTGAGCGTCGAAAACAGGTGGACTTCGGTTACTGGTATGCACCGGATGGGCGCACGGCTGAACAACAACGGCTTTTTCAATCAGTGGAAGTAAAGCCCCAGGCAATAGAATGTATTCTTTCTGCAGCGGCAGGGCACACGTTTAGAGTGAGTATCGATAATCTCGATGGTCAAGAATCAGATACTGAGCTTTTTAAACAAGCGGTGTATCAACAAGTAAAAATGTATTGCAAGCAAGGTTTACCTCAAAGAGCGGCGCGTTTTTGCAATGCTTTATGTGCGTTTTATGGTGTCAATTTAGCAACGACGTTAAGCTCTGCTTGTGAAACCTTAGTTGGGATTGACATGTCTAGTTGTTTAATGGCTGAGATAAGTGTTGTTTGATCCATGGAGACGTTGATAGTTTTCCATGATTTTACTTTGTGATGGTTAGGCGTGTTTAAAATGCCAATTTTTTCAGACAAATAGTGATGCTCATTAAGTACAGGGCGGTCAGAAAAAAATTGGCGTTGAGTCGGGTTTCTTCTATAAATGTGCGTATGTTGTCTATTATTTTCATATTCAAAACATTAATTTGTCATGTGAGTAAATAATAGAGTAGTTTGGCTCGTGCGAGGGTTGCTATGTCGTCAATTTATAGCGCACAAAGTGTAAATTTTATGTAAAACAGCCTATTCGAACAGATGGTTTTTTTTGATGTATTGTAAAACAGAGGCGGGAACAAACGGGTTGATATCCTTACCTGATTTAATACAAAGACGTATCATTGCTGAAGAAATTGCGTAAGCTCCGGCATTTACGCGATAAAAACCCCCACGTTTTGTTGAGGATAATAGTTTGGCATCGAAAATTTCTTGAAATTTTTCTTCTTTTATTAATAGTTCTGGTGGGTGTGCTTTGATTTCGCCTGGTCGATCAATCACAATAAGATTGCAAAGTGTTATTATTTTTTGCCATGAATGCCAGCGATGAAATTGCTGGAAACTGTCCATTCCAATAATAAGGGAAATCGCCACTGTTTCATCATCTAGCTCGTTGCGCAAACTCTCTAGCGTTTCTACTGTATAAGACGGTGTTGGCCGATTTATTTCTCTTTTATCAACTGTAAACATTGGGTAAGGCGCAAGTGCGAGCTCTAGCATGGCTAAGCGCTGTTCTATGGATGCTTCGGCTGTTTTGTCGAGTGTTGGTGCTTTATTAGGCAAAAATAGGAATTGGTCAAAGTGGAATTTTTTTTGCAGAAAAAGTGCTATGCCAATGTGGCCGTTATGGACAGGGCAAAATGTACCGCCAAATACTGCAATGTGTTTTAGGGCGCGGGCGGTATTTTGCATGGTAAAAAATAGTCTTCAATGTGACTTGAGCCTAGATAAAGCGTAACGTGTTTACCCATTTCAAGCAAGGTAGGGCCTGGAGGCCCTAATAAGCTATTGCATTAATGGGTAGGGTTTTAATTTATATTGGGTTGCTTCTGTGTCATCCTCTTGCTTAACAAAAAGTTGCTCAAATCGTGTTTCACTAGCAGTGGGCCCTATTCGCCAAAAGCGGCTATTGTGCTGTTTAATAATCGTTAATGTGTCTAGTGGAACCGTAATCGTATTTTCGGGCGCTTGTTCTGCCTCTGCTACTAACTTATCTAATAGTTTTGTTTTTAATGTATGCAAGTAGCGTTGCCGTGGTTTTGTTGCGCCAAATGTTCCAAATAAGCCCAATACCCCCATTTCTTTTGAGATGTTTGGGCGCTCGCTTGCGGCAGGATTGTCGGTTCTAACATCATTATAGGCTTGATATATTTCTTCATAATTTGCAGAAGAACGAATGCGATATGCTGTGTGAAATTCAGTAACCCGTTGTATTAGTGCAAATAAAAAAGGAGAGGCGTCTGCATTAATTGTAGGATTAATCTTAAATGCATCAATTTCTGCGGCACTTGGTGGAGTAGGACTAAAGTAGTTTGCATTCTTTAGGACGTCGATTACAGTCTTGAGTGTAGTTCGCTCTATGGTTTCTAATTGTTGCTGTTCAGCAACCCAGGTTTCATTATCAAATAATTGGCGATAATAACGGCGGATGGTGCCTAAAAACCCTGCGTAGTGTTCCTGATATTCTTTTATGGCAAAAACTATTTCCATGCAATATTGATAAACATTTTTATCCTGTTCTATGTTTTGCAAGATCTGTTTTTTTATAGAAAAGTATAGTTTTTTGCGATCAGCAAGCGATGTATTAGCTAAAAAAGGATCGGTTAATGTCTTGTTTTTATAAAAACCTATACTTAATATCTGACACAAAACAATGTTTATTGGAACATCGTAGTCATATGATTCTTTTGAATGAAAAGGAAAGCTATTGAATTTGCTTCGCCGTGCGCTGGCGGCTTTAGCAATGCTGGGTAATACCACATTTTTTATAAAGCCAGCTTTGGTTGGATTCTTTATATAGGCATCTTTAGCGTTGAAGTGCTGTTTAGCGGCTTGATAAAATAGTCGAATATTTTCTCTATTGTTTAATATAGTTTGGCTAATTGGGGTTTGTTCGTTCTGTGTAATTTTATTTAGTAGATCATCCAAACTTTTGGAAGCGTCTTGCCAGTTTTTTTCAGTAACATTGGCTAAGCTGTCTGGCTGCGTAGGTATGAAAATAGCTAGAAAATCTAAACTACTTTCATCCGTGCATCTCCATGGATTATCCATAAACTCTCGAGTAGCTATAAATTCCCACAGTTTATTAATTGGGTCATCGATGTCGATAGTATCAAGACTAGTTGAGTTACTTGAGCTGAACGCAGCATATGCAACCCCTAGCAACTGAAATAATTCTTTGGCTTTTTCTTGAGCACCGTCTTCAACCTTATCCGGGTGGAGTTGCATTGTCATAAGACGGTAGCATTTTTTACGTTCATCTGTAGTCATGGATGATGTGTATTTTATAGGCAGCTTGAGTTGTGTTGATAAAACTGAAAAAACTGTATCTGCAGATTTGCCCTTGACACTGTTTAGTAGTGTTTGAATGGTTTCTAAGTTTAAACGCATATTAGTTCATCATTTTTTATTCAAATAATGAGCAAATATAGCATATTTTTAGCACAAAAATACAGGGGATGCTTAATTTTAGCGAAATAAAGGTATAATCATGTTTTTTTGAAATGGCTATTACTATGGCACACCGCGCTCGTAAACGATTTGGACAAAATTTTCTACAAAATCATCATGTGATCGAGTCGATTTTACAGGCTTTTCATCCACAAAAGACGGATAATGTAGTGGAGATTGGGCCGGGGCTGGGGGCATTAACAATGCCTTTATTGCGCGCGTTAGATTCATTGACGGCTATTGAAATAGACAGAGATTTGCAAGCCCATTTAGCAGAAATGCCAGGTGCCACTGATAAATTACGATTGATTGGCGCTGATGCATTGACAATC
>CAZZGV010000066.1:0-8972 GCA_964654255.1 uncultured Legionella sp.
AATACCTTTTTAGCAAAAAAAATGCCCTTTAAATCAAAGGGCGTGAACGTTTACCATTAACTTAAGAACATTATCTTCCCGTGTAGGTGGGGCCGGCCTATGGCCCAATCTACATTAAACATACGCAGCAACAGATGCCATTAATAAAAAGCCAATAATTACAAAGCTAAAATCTCTTAAATTGCAGCAACGCTCTACCATTACACAACGCTCAAGACCATGTAACGTGCCTAGATAAAGAAAGGTTCCCGCTGAGGTTGCGATAAGAATCGGATCAAAAAGCGAATTTGTTTGTACACCCTGACCAAAATAATAGCCTATGAATATACCTAGTGGGGTCATCACCGCAAATAAAAAGAAAAAGGTCATGCTTTGTGCTGGACGTAACGAGCTTTTATTTAATTGAACGGCTATGGCAAAACTTTCTGCCCATTTGTGTGTGATGATCGCTAAAAATAGCATAATAACCAGTGGGTATTCATGGCTAAATCCTAAGGCGGTTCCTAGTACAAGCGAATGCACAGATAACATTACCCAGGCAATAATAGCAAAAGCTGGGTAGGTTCTATCGTGATGATGATATATTTCTTTCCCTAAGTGCTCAAACCATAAAAATAATAAAAAGACGACGCCAGTAATAATGTATGCAAATGGGTAGTGGTAACCCATCTTCAGAAACATAGAGCTTGCTTCGGGTAGCATATGCAGTAGAGCCGCTCCCAGAAAAACTCCGGTTGCTAATGTTTCTCCAACAGGAAAATCAACATGAGCATCACTTAAGCGTTTTTTAAAAGGATACCAGCCTGCTATTAGAATAACTGCTAAGATACTTAGCGCGAAAAAAAATTTTAGAGTGGCCGTGGCCATAATTTGTAGTTCCTACAAGGTTTTTTGATGTTCTTTAGCCAACGTGGCGTTCATTTTTCATTGTACTGCATAATATTTTCACATACTTGTTTTGGCAAGTCTTTTTTTGTGTCATTTTGGTTTGACGACCTTGAGATTAATCTGCGACAGTTGTGTGTAAACGCGGACGAGGTTAATTTGAAGAAGTTGGTCTAGGTCTTTTTGAATACGTTTATGCAATGCAGGCCATGCGTCAAATGTTTTATCACAGATCACATCAATGGTTAGTTTGCCATCTAGGTAATGCAGAACCCAGGATTGAATTGCAGGATACTCTTTCTGCCAGGGCCGTAGTATTTGTTTTTCCAGCGTTTTTCTGTTGGGAAGGTGAAGTGATGGACAGGATGTTTCGTCATCTTCTGGATCAACATGAACTGTTACATCTTGCACGTGTTCCAATGCTGTCATTAAAGCAACGCGAACGTGCTGCGCGATAAAGTGTCCTTCAGAAACAGAGATGTGCGGAGCCACCAAAATGTGCACATCGAGGAAAATGTCTCGTCCCATTGAGCGGCTACGCAATTGGTGAACTCTGGCCACACCATCTACATGCAGAATCAGTGTCTCTATTTTTGCAATGATGTCCGGATCAACAGCTGTATCTACTAGCTCTTTTACACTATTCCAGCCGTAACTCCAGCCCATTTGAATGATCATTAAGCCAACTATAACGGCTGCAAGAGCATCCAAGTAAATAAAACCAGCCAGACTACCCAATAAGCCAATCAGTACAACGATAGATGAGGCGGCATCAGAGCGATGGTGCCATGCATTAGCGATAATAAGGTCGGATTTAATACGTTGACCAACTCGTTGGGTATAATGAAATAGGCCTTCATTCGCTAAAATAGAAAGCACGGCAATGGGAAGACTTAACGAGCTTGGTATGGTATGGCTTTTATTTGAAATTTCTGTGATTGAATCCCAGGCAATTCCCGTACCTGCTATGATAAGTACTAGTGATAAAAATAAAGTGGCAGCCGTTTCAATGCGTTGATGGCCGTAAGGATGTGATTCATCCACAGCTTGGCTGCCATATTTAGAGGCGAAAAGTACCATCACATCAGTAATGAGGTCGGAAAATGAGTGAACACCATCAGCAACTAATGCATGAGAATGAAAAAAAACACCGCCAATTAGTTTTATGCATCCTAATAAAGCGTTAATTAATGCACCGATCAATGTAACTTTTTTAGCTTCCCAATAACGATCGTGTTGCATTGGTCAAGTTCCTTATTTGATATTTAAATCCAACACAGTGTATTGCGCCTCTCTTCCTGATGCAAATTGGTAAGTTCTGAGACAGGGGAGAAATAGACTGTATTTTCAAGGGATTTCAGATACTGTACACAGTGTTATCCACAGATTTTGTGGATAAATTTAAATTGTTTAAACTTCGTCCAATCATTAAAAAAACTATATTTTTCAATATAGTTATGTAAAGTCAATTTATGTTAATAAATAATAAACAATAGGTGTGTTAAAAAGTTATGCACAGTGAGAATGGAATGAGGGTCATCAGAAAAAAACATCGTCATTTTACCAAATATAAAATGAAATAACAGTCTTGACTTCAGCTATTTGGGGTTTATTTTTAAAAGCTTCAACCTTGAAGGAACTGTTCAAATTCCCCTAACCACCGTTTAGCAATCATTCGTGCGGTAAGTGGGGCATCCTGAAGTAATGTCGCTGCAACCTCTACAGTGTAGGGGAGTAGGGCATGATCGCGTTGTATATTAGCAACTTTATACTGACGATATCCTGTTTGTCGGGTGCCTAGCACTTCTCCGGCACCACGTAATTGTAAATCTTTTTCAGCAATTACAAAGCCATCCTCAGTTGCACGCATGACTCGTAAGCGTTCTGCGCTTAGCGGCGAAAGGGGGGCTTGATAAAGCAGCAAGCAGTGGGATTGCGCGCTGCCGCGCCCAACACGGCCCCGTAACTGATGGAGCTGCGATAATCCTAAACGTTCAGCATTTTCAATAATCATAAGACTCGCGTTTGCCACGTCGACCCCGACTTCAATTACTGTGGTTGCGACCAATAAATCGATCTCGCCTTTTTTAAAGGAGGCCATGGTCTGTTCTTTTTCCGCTGCCTTCATTCGCCCATGCACTAATCCTACTCGGATGTTAGGTAGCTGTTCTTGCAATTCTTGAGCGGTTGCTACAGCTGCCATGCACTGTAATTTTTCTGATTCATCGATAAGTGTGCAAACCCAGTAAATTTGACGACCGTTGGTAATCGCATTGTTTAAGCGAAGAACAATGGACTGTCGTTTGTCTTGGCTAAGCACGGCAGTTGCTACAGCTGTTCGGCCTGGAGGGCGCTCATCAATAATTGATAAATCAAGGTGGGCAAAGTGAGTCATTGCTAGCGTTCGTGGGATTGGCGTAGCTGTCATGAGCAGTTGATGGGGGCCATGTTGTTGATGCTGCTGTCCTTTTTGTTGTAAGAGCAACCGTTGTTCGACTCCAAAACGGTGTTGTTCATCAATGATGACAAGACCTAGGTGAGAAAATTCTACTCCCTCTTGAAATAATGCATGGGTGCCAATGATCATTTGGCATTGATGTGTTGCTAAAGCAGAGAGCGTTTCTCGACGCTCACGTGCTTTCATTTTTCCACTGAGTCGATGGCATGATATTCCTAAAGCAGAGAACCATGGGGCGAACGTTTGGGCATGTTGTTCACTTAGAATATCAGTAGGGGCCATCAATGCGACTTGATAGCCATTTGCTATAGCCTGTAAGGCGGCTAGTGCGGCAATGACAGTTTTCCCACATCCTACATCACCTTGCACTAAACGCAACATTGGTGTGTGTTTATGTAAGTCCTGTTTGATATCTTCAAAAACACGCTGTTGTGCGTTTGTTAAGGAAAACGGTAGATTTGCTAGAAATTGTTGGGTGAGATCGTGCGCTGCGGGTAAAACAGGCGCGTTTAAGGTAGCTCGTTGTTGTCTAGCAAATTGCATGCTTAACCGTTGTGCAAGTAGTTCGTCAAAAACTAAACGCTTTAATGCAGGATGAGTACCTTCTTCTAATGCTTGTAAAGAAATAGTCGGTGGGGGATTGTGTAAGTGTTCAATAGCGGTTGTTAGTGGTTGAAATTGGTAATGCTCCAGTTGTTTGTCTGTCATCCACTCTAATTGATGGAGGTCTTCTTGATAGAGTGATAAGGCGCTTTTTATTAAAAGGCGCAGACGACGTTGACTTAAGCCTTGGGTTGTTGGATAAATTGGAGTCAGTGTTTCTTCAACAACACATTCCGATGTTTCGTTTAATAGTTGGTACTCAGGGTGGATCATTTCTAAATCATTTGCAAATTCACGTACTTCACCGAAGGCATGAATTCTAGGGTGCTCATTGAGTGCTTTTACTTGTTGTTTGTTAAAGTGAAAAAAGCGCAATTTTAGGATGCCAGTTTTATCTTTTATGTAGCAGTAGAGCATCATGCGTTTGCCATACTTAATTTCAGTTTTACAGACATGGCCATTAACGACGCACCAGTCGTTAGGGCGTAGATCGCAGATAGCTGTTACTCGTGTTCGGTCCTGATAGCGGTATGGCAAATGGAATAATAAGTCTTGTATAGTATGAATGCCACATTTAACAAGATGTGATGCTAATGCGGGCCCTACCCCCGTCAGGGTTTCACAAGATTGAGTCAGCACGGTATGATGATGTTAAAAAAGAAATCATCATAACAGGAAATGTCCTAGGAGTTAACGAGATGAACCGAACCATTACGTTTACGGCTAGTTTAATTTTGGTATGGATAACCGGTTATTTATTAATTGTTGGGCGTGGATTATTAATTCCCTTTGTTATTGCATTGTTCATTTGGAATTTATTGAATACGCTTAACAACGCAATTCAGTCGGTTCCTCGTGTTGGTGAGCAGATTCCTAATTGGCTAAGCAGGATATTGTCGCTCTTGGTTGTTGTGCTTTTGGTAAAATTGTTGATAGATATTATTGCCAATAATGTTAATGATGTTATTTCAGCCTCAACACGCTATCAAGAAAATTTGATGCATATTTTCAATGGGATAGATCAGCGATATCGTCTAAAAGCATTAGCGGGTTTGGATGGTTTTTTAAAAAATATAAGTATGCAGCAAATGTTAGTTAATATTTACGGGGTATTTACAGCGATAACAAGCTCAGCTGTTTTGATTACGCTTTACATTGTCTTTCTTTTTGTTGAACAGCATTATTTTACACTAAAAATGAAGGCATTATTTCCAAATTCTAAGCATCGTCAGTTAGTCAATAATATATTTTCTCATATAGCCCAGGATACTCAAACGTATCTGGGTATAAAAACGCTGTTAAGCTTGATGACTGCAACGGCGAGTTGGATCATTATGACGTCAGTAGGGCTAGATTTTGCTGAATTTTGGGCGTTACTGATTTTTTTCCTCAATTATATACCGAATATAGGCGCTATCATTGCAACGGCCTTCCCAGCTATGCTGGCATTGATCCAATTTGGAAATTGGCTTCCTTTTGCGATCATTACTTCCGGTCTTGTTGCGGTGCAATTTGTAGTCGGTAATATTTTAGAGCCTCGTTTTCTCAGTAAATCACTAAATTTAAGTCCGTTGGTTATTTTATTCGCATTAGCGTTATGGGGCACCATTTGGGGTATTTTAGGGATGTTTCTTTCAGTTCCAATAACGGTGATGCTGTTGATTATTTTTGCGCATTTTGAAAAAACGCGCCCTATTGCTATTTTATTGTCGCAAGATGGCGAAGTTAAAAAGGCTTATGAAAAACTGAGAACGCGCCATGCAGGTTGAGTCTGTATTTATTATACCATCGCTTTTATCCTTGATTATTCTACCAGAGTAAAAGCAATGGTATGATAAGTTGAATAAATGCAGTTTACCCCATAGTAGGGTTTTTTAGGGCATTATATGTTATATAACCAGCTGTGACAGCGATGGCTGCAAATGTGCCATATTTTAATAGATTGCTTGTTTGCCCTTTGACATCACGGTCATAGATATTTTGAGGCGTGTTGTCAGATGTAGAATAGTGGGCTGTAACAGAACCTCTTGTGACTTGATTTTCATATAGTCTTTTAAAGCTCATTACGTAAGCTTTTCTTTGTTCACCAGGAAAACTAGAATCATTCGGGTCTATAAATAATACATGAGAGCGCAGAGGGTCCTTATCGTTGTATTTTACTCCGATAATTATAATTTGATGTGCTATTTGAGCGTTAAAATTATCTCGCGTCATTGCTGCTCCTTGGTTCCATCCGATGAGTTTTCTTGTGCCAAAAATTAGAACCTTGCCATTTGTATCTTTAAGTACTTGGGGGGGCGACACATAATAGGATGAGCCATAATAACCATTTATGATAACCGGGCCATGCTGTTTTAATCGGCCCACTAATTCCATTGCAGTGCTAAATGTCGTGGCTTTCATTTTGAAAACAGCAAAGGTTTCGTTGTTTATTTTTTCGAAAAAATCGATTAGTGCGGATGCTCTTTTTATTTGTTTTTCTTGAGTAGTTAATGCGTGCTGAGATGCTTGGTTGATTGTATGTTCTGAACCGTTACCTAAGATTATTACAGAAGGCCTTTCTGTGGACAATGGGTTTGAAACCAGGGGAGTGCTGGTTGTGTGAATTAATCTTCTGGGATGATCAGACCATTTTGAAAATTGAGTACTGCCAAGGCTACTTAATTTATCTGCTGTGTCGCAGGCGCATTCTAAGAGTTGGCTTTGATAAGGATTGCGTGCTTTTAGCCAGAGGACAATAGCTTCAATTGTCTTGGGATCTTTGCTAGTAATTGGACCGGGATTGTATGTTTTGTAGCGTTTAATATACGCCATAATCATTTGAGCATCGTCTTTAAATGATTTTAATTGTCTGAATAATGGGTATTGCTCGGGGGCAATAAAGTAGTGTGTCAGATGTTCTGCTATGCGGTAGTTAAATTGATGTGCTTTAAGTAGGCCTCTTTGGATTAGTAGCTGTATCGTCAATAGTCGTTCAATTTTATCATCAGGACAATTGTCTACCAGTATTGTGGCTGCAATCAAAATAGCAGTATCTAATTTACTTTGTGTTTTTCTAAAGGTTGAAATTAGCTCATATCGTTTTGACATTGTTGGGTCATCAAATTTAAACCCCATCGCTTTAGCTAATCTTTTTGTTGAATAAAACCAGCACGTTCCACCATCTTGACTAAATTGAGTTGTTTGACGTCCGTTATCGCTTATTTTACCTGATGGTACATAGCATAATACGTCATTATCTGTATTTACTTCATAGAGTTTTGGCATAGCATTTACCTCGATATAAATCATACAGCTAAGCAAGATAGTGGTATTATCAAAGCCTAAGTGATAAAAAATATAGCAGTATAGGGCTGTTAGCTTAAGGGATCCTTAAATAGGGCATCGTTCTGTGTATTTTGCGTTGTAGGGGGGGGGCGTGCATCTGCCTAACTTAATATCACCTTAAGAATTTTATATTAAACTTAAACCTATACATCTTTAAAAATAACAAGCAGGTCTACTATGCCTAACGTCACAAGTGAGATATTGCACAATAAAAATTGTTTTAACTACTTGAAGGCACTTCACTTGCCGGATTCTGTTTTAGAGAATTTAAGGCAGGTTTCACCAGATCTTTCTGCGGATTTACAAAGGGTACGTGATAGTGGTGAGGGATATAATCCTGATGTTGCCTATGCTGATCTATATACAAAATTCTTTTCAGTTGTTGAGGATAATATCGAACAAATTTTTGATCAGGCCAATGATTCTCTTCGAGCAGAATATGCGTCTGTACAAGCGAGAAAAGATAATCCAATAACTCGGAGTAGCGGACGGTCGACAAGTGATGAACTTGTGTTGTCAAAACTAAAGGATCTAAATCGATTTATTGATTCTATTTATATCAATAAAAACGATATTCTTAAATCCACGTTTGAGGCTATTCAACATATTCCATTACGCCAAACCCCATCCAGTTCGAGCATTGAATCACAAATTAAAAAAAATTTAAGAGATGACGGAAATCGTGTCAATACTGCCTCGCAATCACCTGCCCAGGCAGGATCGGCCTATGGTCGCGCAGTGGCAACGTTTTTTTCAGATACGTTTAAACCGCAGCATACAACGAGTTTAGCTACTGTACGGGAATATGATTACAATAGAAATTCAGCGCTTAAAGAGCTTCGTTTCGGCACGCAAGGTCAGCGTCATAAAGGTGTAGAGCGAGTTAGTCCTTTATTTGAGCGGTGGTTGCAAGTTCAAGCAATAAATGAACAGCCAAGTGAAGGACATCGTGCTGATATTACGCATGTCTATATCAATAATCTAGGCTTTGATAGAACAGATATGGAGGGCAAAAAAGAACGTGCTTTAACATTGGAGTTGCATAAACTTGAAGAACGGCATCCCAATCTTGCCGTGATCACCCTTCCTGCTGATAAAGGATTAATGAGTCAATCCGATTTTAAAAAAACCACGGATGCACATCCTTTTAATGATGTAAAAAGTGAGTTTTTACAAATTTCCAAGAAAAACTCTGATTCAACACGCACAGTGAAGGATTTCTTTATCAGTGATGCAATACGTGAGCGTATTTTTTCTGATAATAATGGCGGCTATTCTTCTGAGTCAGAAAACGCTCAGTTGAAAAGGTTGTTTGACAATAGTGTTAACGCATTGAAGCTTGAGCATAAGGAAACCTTAACGAGTGCGGAGCGTCAGGCTTTATGGTTTCATTTCACCAAATTTGAATTAACGAATCACATTATTAGTCAGCTCAACCCAAAAAGCGTCAATTTTTCTTGTAAGGATGCGATTGATCGTGGTGGTGTATCATCGGCTTATTATAACTTGATGTCATCTATTCAAGCCGGCAACCCCTTGAAGCGCGAGGAGTTCGAATGTGCCCTGCATGCGGCACCTGCCATGGTTAAAGCGCGAGGTATGAATCACCATTTAAAATTGATTTGGAATGCTGTTGATACCTACATCAATGCAAATTACACAGACATCAATAAACCTGAATCAGGTATGAAATGGTTAA
>CAZZGV010000067.1:0-8970 GCA_964654255.1 uncultured Legionella sp.
AAATGGCGCTTTCCTTTTGTAGGAGTCAATAATCAATCGTAGTAATCCATTTTTTTGTTTCTGATGTTCAAAAATATAGCTTTCATTTATTTTTTTGTTTTGACTCATCTTCTGAATGGGTAAAGTTATTTGGTGACCAGAATTATTTGATAATATTGTATTTCGGTTAATCCAGCCTTTTTTAATAAAATTAACATCATCAAAAGAAACGAACAAATCAACTGATTTGATTAGGTGAAAATAACCAATGTAGGGAAAAAAATACGGCTGCATGACAGCAACGGCCTGATGCTTCATGGTCGCGGCTTCACTTTAACATTTGAACACAAAATTGGACCAAAAGGTCTTAGCAATTTTCTAATCCATCTAAATTTATTTACATGAGAATTTAAAGAATAAAAAAGTATTTGATATTTTAGTAATCTCATTCGCCCAGAGAAATTTTTTTCAAAATTAGGAAGTAGTCTCTGAATTTCGTAGTGCATACGTCCGAAAGCGAGATCATATTTATAATTTAATAGTCGATTGTAATGAAAGCACGAGTCTATATTGCGCATTTGTTTTTCAATATCATCTAGCTTAGACCATATGCCCTTCTTATGTATACGATAAGTCGACCATACATAATCAAAATATTTAATAGGTCCGTGTTCAGCAAAAAGCATACTAAAAAACCAATCTCCTGCATAGGGGTGAAAATAAATCTGTGGTAACTTACCACAAAAATAGTTTCTATATATTAAGGACGAAGTATGGTGATAGCAATAGCCAGAAATAAGATCAAATATAGTATGTTCAGAACGATCAAATGAATTTTTATTTAATAGTTCAGTTGGTCGTTCATCATCAAATTCCAATCTAACATTATGAGAAACACCCATGAATTTTGGATGTTCTTCCAGAAACGAGATCATCTGTTCGATCTTTAAATCGTTGTTCCAACAGTCGTCACCGTCAAGAAGTGCAAAATACTTTGAATCTAAATATTTAAAATTAGCTCTTAAATTCCAAAAGTCACTAAAATTTTTTGAGTTCAAAATGGGTTTTATTTTCTCCGGATAATCAAGAGAGAATTTTTTTACAATTTCTCGGGAGTTATCCGTAGAATAATCTTCAAAGATATATATTTCGTAAGAAAATTTTGTTTTTTGATTAATTAAAGAATTGAGTGTCTCTGTAAGATATTGTTCATGATTATAAACCAGAACGCCAATTTTAAAAATTACTTGTTGCATGATTCATCCCTACATCAAATCGGTGCTTTTTATACCTTCTTTTAAAACCTGTTTAGAACCAAAGTAAACTCCATAGGGCTGAGTTTCCTTACTTATTACCGCCCCCATTGCAACAAGAGCCCCTTCTTTTATCACCAAGTAATCTCTAACAGTTGAGTTAACACCAAAAAAGCAATGTGGCTCGATAACACAATGACCCGAAATAACAACATGAGAGGTAAGAAAAACATGATCCATCATTACCGTATGATGACCAATATGGTTGCCGCTCCAAAGAATAACATTATTGCCTATTTTGGTAAAAGGTTGAATTGTATTATCTTCAAAAATAAAACAGTTCTCACCAATGCTTGTACCAAAATATGTAGAATGTGAAGAAATATAATTGGCAAACGCATATCCTTTAGCTTTCGCTTCTAAATATTTATTTTTTCGTGCAAAACCCATTTTCGATTGAGTCATTGGAACAAACATAAGATTATCTTTTGGCGGAAATTTTTTTTCTATTTCATCGAAGGGAATCACAGGTAACCCTTCAAAATTATCCTCCGTAATAAATTGCCGATCTACAGTAAAACAAACTGGCTTTAAATCGCTATCGATTTCAAAATAAAACTTAGCTAATTGAGCAAGATCTTTTGTTCCAAAAATGATGACATTTCTTTTCATAAATTGTCTAAGCTCTCTTTAAGTGTCTCAATTATATAAGATGCATCTTCGATACTCAAATCCGAATAAAGAGGTATACATAAAACGCGACTACAAATATCTTCAGAAATAGGGCATGATTGATATTTAATATAAGGCAAAGTATTAAGTGATGGGAAAAAATAACGTCTGGTCATAATGTTTTTTTCTTTCAAAAAAGATTGAGCGTTTAAACATATTTTTTCACTGGCAAAAACAATTGGATAGTACGCATAGTTTCTATCAACATCTTTATTTGTTTTTAAAAAGGCGACTTTTTCAAAATCCTTGAGTTCACCATCATAATAATCACTTATTAATTTTCTTTTATCACGCAC
Source organism: uncultured Legionella sp. (assembly GCA_964654255.1). GTDB lineage: Bacteria > Pseudomonadota > Gammaproteobacteria > Legionellales > Legionellaceae > CAZYME01. The sequence goes on from CAZZGV010000067.1 coordinate 2,261, forward strand.
TGAGGTAATATATGGTATATTACACAGTCCCATTGCAGCCTGAAATTCATTCATTTTTGCGTTAATTCCAAGAATAAAATGATCATCATATTTATGTCCAAAGGCACGAAGTAGTTTCAGTTTTTCAGCGATTTCATCACTGAAAGTCACAATTCCTCCGCCCTCAAGGGTATGAAACAGTTTTGTTGCATGAAAAGACAATATTGATATATCACCAAAATTTGTAATGGGCACACCATCTAGATTGACTCCAAACGCATGCGCTGCATCATAAATAACTTTCAACTGATATCTATCAGCGATTGTTTGAATTTGTTTCACATCGCTGGGATTACCATAAACATGCACAGCAAGGATTGCTTCAGTTTGTGATGTTATTTTTTCTTCGATTTTATTAACATCAATGCAATAACTATCGCGATCTATATCAACAAAAATAGGATCACAATGCTCCCATAAAATAGAACTGGTTGTCGCAACATAACTAAACGGGGTTGTGATGATTTCTTTTTTAATCCCAAGTGCACGTATAGCAAGTTGAAGCGCTGAGGTCCCATTGTTTGTCAGCAAAAAATTTTTGGCTTTAAGAAAACTGGAGAGCTTGCTTTCCATACTTTGTACAAGCGGGCCATCATTTGTAAGAATCACATTTTCCCAACAGCCGGCAATCATTGAGAAGTATTCTTGTATTGGAGGTAGAGATGTTTTGGTTACTGGAATCACTCTTGTCATCATAAATCACTTTTAATGCTCTTGGTTTTACCACATATTAGTTAAGGCTCGCTTTCTAAAATTAAGTGAGTAAAGATTTTTCCATCATTAATTTATTAAGAGTAAACTTATTTTTATCCAATGGGAATAGTTCTGTCGTAAAAAGTCTAACCATTGACTATAGCTAGATCATCATTACCCAGCCATTGTGTTATATGAACAGTTTCAAGTGCCTGAATCTTAAATAAGATGTGATTTTAATGTTGGTTCATTCATGTTGAGTGCCTCGATCTGCGCAATTAATGGATTAATAAACAATGGCTTGTTGCCAATTTTTTCACTATTGAGGTAATATTCAATTGGTGCGAAAATACCCCCCTCTGGAGTATTTAAATAAGTATAAGCTGGTATTAAACCGTCTGAAAAAGTAGTGGCATTATAGTTTAATGTATTACAAGTATTAGTCATTGACCTAGCTTTTAGTAAAGTATTATAGATGGCCGATAAAGGTGTATTTTGATGATATGGCGAAAATTAGGGATAGTGTTTGGAAGCTCCGAATTTAGTAGCTTTAGCACACATGCACAAGTCCCGACCCCTTTTGTTTTAGATGAGAAAATTCGAGTATATTACGCAGCTCGCAATACAAATGGTAAAAGCTTTACAACGTTTGTAGATTTAGATGTCAACAATCCCCAAAAAATTATCTACAACCACAAAAAGCCTGTGATTGGTTTTGGTCAACCCGGCACCTTTGACGATGAAGGCGTTATGCCAAGTTTTGTTTTAAGAAAAGAAGACTGCCTATGGATGTATTACAGTGGGTGGAATCAAAGGGTGACAATACCATATCATAATTCAACTGGGGTGGCTGTGAGCACTGACTCTGGTTTAAGTTTTCAGCGTCTATTTGATGGGCCAGTTATGGATAGAACACCCCAAGAGCCATACCTTGCAGTGACACCTACCATTATTCAAGAAAATGACCAAATGAAGATGTGGTATATATCTGGATTGAGATGGGAATTAGTCGACAATAAATATGAGCCGGTGTACGTAATCAAGGATGCTCAATCAAAAGATGGAATCACGTGGGAGCGGCCAAACAGACAGGTCATTAAATCAAGACATGATCTGGAAGCTTTTTCACGCCCTACTGTTTTTAAGTTTAATAACCAATATCATATGTATTTTTGCTACCGAGGTAGCTATGATTACCGCAATGGTTCCGAGGCTTATCGACTTGGCTATGCGCGGTCCCAAGATGGTATCCACTGGGAAAGGCGCGCTAAAGATGTTGAATTTATAGGCATCACTGAAGGCTGGGAATCAAAAATGAATTGTTATCCATTTTATCTTGAAACTCAGACAAATAAGTACTTATTCTATAACGGAAATGGCTTTGGCCAAAGTGGATTTGGGATTGCTAAACTAGAGGCGTGATATGAAAACAGACATTCAAGCAAATACATATTCTATTGAGACTACGGCAAACTTAGAACAAATTGATAAGCGAAGAGAACTTGCTCAATTATTTAAAACAACGCCCCTTAGCGAGGAAGATCTTTTATTTAATCTTGGTTTGTATGTTCGCAGTTCACTTTTAGTTAAATTCCTTGTAATGAATGATATGTACGAGAGAATCAAGCACTTACCAGGGCATATAGTTGAGTTTGGTGTTTGGTATGGGCAAAACATCGTCCTTATGGAGAACTTAAGATCTATTCACGAACCATTTAATAAGCAAAGAAAAATTATAGGATTCGACACATTTTCTGGATACACGAATATGTCGTCTATTGATAAAAAAAGTGAAGTATGGCAAAAAAATTCCTATGACACGGCTGTCGATTATGTCGATTATTTAAAGAAACTTGTTAGCGTACATGAGGGATGTAATATTTTAGGACATTTGCAAGGGAATCACGAGTTAGTTGTTGGCGATGTAACGGAAACTGCGCAACATTATTTTAATGCACATCCAGAGGCCTTAATTGCATTTGCGTTTTTTGATATTGGTATTTACGAGCCAACAAAGGTTGCTCTGGAATGTGTAGTAAAAAATATGGTGCCGGGAGGGGTTATTTTGATGGATGAACTGACCTGGCCAGAAGCACCTGGCGAAGCAATTGCCTTTAAAGAAGTTTTTCATGGAATAAAATATAAAATTGAAAAATGTAGACATTATCCATCGAAGACAATTGTAACGATATTATAGGAAATTTATGATAAATATTCATTTGAGTATTAGTGACTTCAAAATGCAAATGGACCAAAAAGGTTGGGTGATTTTTCATTCTCTTTTGCCCATGTCATTGGTTGAAAAAATGAGAATCGATCTAGATAATGCCTATAAAATTTGTAGGTCGATTCAAATTAAAAATAAGGTTGATAAAGATACTGAATTTACGTTGCACCATCTTATAGGTCAAGGCGAAAGTTTTGTGGAATTTATTGATTTGATCGAGCCAATTAACGAGTATCTGGAAATATATTTTCAAGGGAAATATATTCTGAATTCTTTTGGCGGCGCTATAAACACCGCCAATAGTCGATCATACGCGCATAAAGTTCACCGTGATATTCGAACGTATTCAGGTGCAATACCATTGTTACTGAATACACTATTAATGCTCGATGATTTTACCCCCGATAATGGGTCAACTTTTTTGCTTTCTGGGTCACATAAATTTTCTGAAAAGCCTTCTGATGAGGCCTTTGAAATATCAAAAGAGCAAGCAATTGCATCAGCAGGAAGCTTGCTGGTTTTTAATTCAAATGTTTGGCATCGCGGACATGATAATTTAACAAATTTTGCTAGACGTTCTGTTACTCCAATGTTTTGTAAACCTTTTGTTAAACAGCAGTATGACTATACCTCCTTCCTGGGAATTGACAATGTTGTGCAAATGAGTGACTTCAGAAAACAAGTTTTGGGATATTTTTCCAGAGTCCCTGGTAATCTAGATGAATGGTATCAGCCGCCACCTAACCGCATGTATAGAGTAGATCAAGGATAATTTAATGAGAGATTTAAATAGTGAATTCCAAGATGACCCAAACCGTAAGTATGCTTATGATTTTGATTATATATTGAGAGATTTTATAGTCCGTAGTCTGCTACCTTATTTTATAGAAGGTAGTGCTCTTGAAATGGGCTGTTTCGAAGGAATATTTACAAAAACCCTCACGGCGCACTTTAAAGATTTATCTGTTTTAGAGGGATCTTCAGAATTAATTGAAAAGGCCAAACAAACCACAAGCGGTAGCAATGTTAGATTTATTTCTGGTATGTTTGAGAATACTGAATTTAATGAAAAATTTGATAATATCTTTTTAATGCATACTTTAGAGCACCTGGAAAATCCAACGTTAGTTTTAAAAAAAATAAGGTCCTGGCTTAGTGAAAAGGGCCGACTTTTTTTGGTCTGTCCTAATGCCAACGCCGCTTCTAGGCAAATTGCAGTTCGCATGGGTATTATTGATTACAACGCGGCTGTTACAGACGGTGAATACAAACATGGGCACCGCAAAACATACTCGTTAGATACACTTGAGAACGAAGTTCGCATATCAGGACTTAAAATCAATGCCACTGGCGGGGTTTTTTTTAAACCATTTGCAAATTTTCAATTCGATAAGTTATTAAAGGAACAAATTATAGATCAAAAATATCTTGAGGGCTGTTATAGTCTTGGTATGATTTATCCAGATCTTTGCGCCAGTGTTTACGTTATTTGTGCAAAATAATTTTTTACACAAATATTTTCCGAATTTCTTCTTGATTTGGAATATCTTCTATTGCTAAGGCGCGATCAACAATTCTTTTTTGCGCAAATGGATAATTTCTATTAATAAAGTTTAAATCAGAAGCATTTTCATATCGCATGCTATAAGCAATTCTAAAAGCATCAGAATTTGAATGAATTTCACTTTTGTGAATAAGAAAAACTGAAAAAACCAGTACATCACCTGGGTCCATTTGTACTTTAATGAAATCTAGGTTCTTATATGCTTCAGGTTCTATCTCATGTATATGTTGAGTTGCATGGCTTTTGCAAAATCCTAGCAAATGTGATTTTGGAATAATTTCTAGCGTATAAGTGTTCGCTTTTACGGGGACCAAAGGTACCCATGTTGTTACGGTGTCAAGACCACTTTGGAGTGCAGGCCAGTCTTGATGGGAGCCTACGCCAAAATAGCCATCTACAATTTTAAGACTATCTGCCATAACGTGAAAAACAGGCTGCGTTTGAAAGGTAGGGAGGGTAATCCCAATTGCTTGAATAAAATCTAAAACATTAGAATTAATTAAAGCTTGAAAAATAGTAACTGTTTTTGCACAAAGCTTTAAGCTAGCAAGATATTTATCTAAGTTAGCTGAGTGGAGTTTCTGCATATCGGTAAATATAGAAGAGGTGTTTGTGTAAGATTCAGGTTTTATATCTAATGTTTTGAGTTGCTGCTTAACAATAGTATGAATATCTGTTTGAATTTTTTTAATTTCAATGTCAGAAAGCGCTGCTTTTAGAATTACGTAGCCATTTTCTTTATAGAATTTTTTATTGAGATCATTCATATTTAGCTTCTGCTTGTTACTCGTTAGTTATACTTGATTAATTGTTGTATAGTCAAATTCATTAAGATCTATGCCCTTTCTTTTTTGGAAAGTAACCAATTGAGAAATATTAAAGATTATTTTGTAAAAGTAAATAAGACTATATAATTTTATTTTTTGATGATAGTTAAGTACACAATTCCCTAGTTTTTCTTGTGTCAATACGTGCTTACAATACTTAATAATAGCTTCACAAAATATTGGAAAAAAACGGTAATTTAGCCATGCATTGTATTTTCGTAACCCATCGATATTGAAAAACCAGCCTTTCATTTCGGACATTCCTGAGAACATTCCCCCTGCGTGCACACGATAACGAGCCCAATCGGCATTAATATAGCGAATTTTACCATGTTGAGCATGGGAAATTGTAATAAAGATATCGCAAGATAGGGGGTTAACAAATTGTGGTGGTACACGGTCTTTTAAAACGTTGCGGTAAAGCAAGGTAGATGTATGAAAAAAAGATTGTATCTTTATAAAATCAGATACATCATGGTCCGGTTTGATATTTTCATTAAATAAAAACCGATGTGATGGCCGTTCATTGTTATCGTAAAATTTAATTGTATTATGCGCGTGGCCAACATAATCAGAATTTTTTTCCAGGAAATCAACTTGGTGCTGCAGTTTTCCGTCATAGCACCAAAGATCGTCGCCCTCAAGAATAGCAATATATTTAGCTCGTAGAGTTCTAAAACCACGGATAAAATTCTTTTGAGTTACTTTAGAGCCAATATTTTTAGAGTTCATAAAAAGTTTTATTTTTTTTGGGTATTTCTTTTTATAATTTTTTAAAATTTCTTGGGTGCCATCTGTCGAGCAATCTTCAATTACATGTATATTGAAAGGGAAGTTTGTTTTTTGATTCAGTACACTATCAATAGCATCTGATATATAGGACGCATGATTATAAGTAATTATCATAATGGTAACCAGCGGCTCTTGCGAATTCATTTTGTAGATCTCCGTTCCTTTATAATAATAAAATTTCCGGCTTAAAATTCTTAAAATATATCCTGGTTATATTTGATATATTCAAATTGGTTTGATAATAAGATTCATCCAGGCTGGGATTTTGGAGGATAATGGTTTTCTGATTTTCTCTAAGAAAAAGAAATTCTAGAATCGGGTGTTCACCACAGATAACAATACTAGCGTACAAAAATGCGCATATAATTTCTTCGAAAGGTGCTATATTGATATCGATAAAAACGCAACCGTTTTTTTTAGTTATCTCAGTTAATGAGACATGTTCTTTTTCGGTTAGGAATAAGAAAGAATTTGTCAGTACAACGGTTTTATTTTTGAATATTTTAGGATCTATGAAATTATTTTCCTCAAGGGTTTTTTTGATTGTTATTCTTTTAGCAGCATCTGC
>CAZZGV010000068.1:0-8901 GCA_964654255.1 uncultured Legionella sp.
GACCTAAACCTTGCAAATGAAAAGCTTCCATTAATTGTGGAGCTATAACACTTGGAAAATTTTGTAAAATATATTTATAAAATAAAAAAGCCGCGCATAAACTAATAATAAGGACAGCACGTTTTGTAACAATCATGTTACATGTTAATGACGTGTTGTGTGAATCTACCATCGTGCTCTCCCGAAATCTAATTAACGTCTTACTGCATGACTATTCAGCGCTCTACCCTAGAGAAGCGCTGGTAATCATTAGCGCTTCTCTAGGGTAACAAGAGAAAATACGGACTGGAATAAAGATGCGTGCAATAGAAAATGTAGCCGAAAATAATGTACATGAATTTAGTAAGCGATATATAACTTGCCGACAATATTTCATTTCTAACACACTATGAAAACAAATTATTCAAAAAAGCATACTAACAATGCAAAACATATATTGCAAATAAAAGGCTCTGTTCTGTCAAAGATGCAAGGCAAATATTTTACACGCCAACCAAAAAAGGTCATATAATACTCTTGTTGACAAAATTTAAATCAAATGTATAATTGGCTTTATTTTTTTCATTAAGATTAATTTATGCAAAAAATCTTGCATAAAAAAAATAAAATGATGGATTTAAAACCATGCCTTTCAATAAAGATCAAGAAATAGTTATCAAAAAAAACATCCAGCTCAAGAAAAAAAAATATATACCTGATGAACGGCAAACACGTTCAACTACGATAGCTAAACCATTTATTGAAGACGCAAATGAGCTTTTAGCATCAACACCTGCTGGTTTAGAGATTATTAAAAAATCCAGCCAAATTATTTCTAATTTATTTATTGCCAAAAGTGGTGTTGCCGAAAATGCGGGTAATGGTCTTTATATAATAGCAACAACATCACCTATTCGTATTGTAAAAAATCAAGTCATCACTTGGTTCAGTGGCAAAGTAGAATTTTATGACGCAAGCTCTGAGAGACAAAAATCAGCACAGTGTTATACAATAGGTTTAGGCAACACCAAGAAAAACGTGGCCCCAGTTATTATTTCAAATCCTTGCGATCAAACAATTATGGGATGGGCCCATTTTGCCAATCACTCAACCAACGCTAACTGTCGATTGGGATATGTGAAAAGTAGCAATGGTATTAATGGTGTTTTTCTTGAAAGTACAAAGGATACTCTTATTCCTCCGGGTTATGCATTAGAATTTGTTTTTGATTACGGCAGCTCTGCTCAAACAATACATCATATAGACGGAGCATGTCATTATTTTCCTCATATAATACCAATGAGTCATTTTGAAGAACAAGATGAGGCTTTAGTTGAACCTGACTATTTACAAATAAAACAAGAGCAAAGCGAACAAACAATAAAACAACAAGACCTTACATCTGAATTTTTCGATAACCTCCAAAGCGCACAACTTGCTCCCACTTTAAAAGCAGCTCTCAATTATTATTCGGAGAAACCCGGTAAAATACTGGGTGATATTAGAGCAGAGGATATTAGCGATATTGTAGATTGTATGACAGAAGAGAATCAATTAGATTTATTTCATATGTGTATGATGGTCTTATTTAAGCCGGATAAAAACATGGCATTATTAAAAAGTGAACTAATTTTTTACAAGAAAATACTAGACAAATTGGTTTTTAACGAAGATGATAAGGCAGCGAATGGCTTTACTAATGGGGTTGTAATGGGTAAAAAAAATAAGGTAAATGACGTAAAAAAAATCACTGATTTGGCCGAAAAATTTTTACCTAAAGATCGATTTTGCGTCATTGAACAACCTGAAGACGCTATTTTTTCCAAGCTTTTCAAGAGAAAAGAATTATACTATTTTATTAAAATCATGCCAGAATTAGACACAACGCGTTGGCTTTTAATGTTCATTTCACCCGCTTCCAGTCAAGACCAAAATAACAAAATAATTTTTATTGATCCTGAAGGACTTGTGCTTGATAAAGTTTCAAAGCAATGGTTCTCTGGATTAGATATATCCAATACAGACATTTATTTTTGTCATTCATGGTTTAAATTTAGAAAAGATAGCAAAGCCCCTGACTATACCTATGCTATTTGTATTTCTATAGCCAAGCTTTTACATGAAGGCCATGAAGTTACACTGGAAGAAATCGATGGTTTAGATCTCAAAATAGATACCGCAGGTAAAAAGATTTTTTCAAAAGCAGGTCATTATAATTTTAATTATGTTCTCTTTAATGAAGAAAGCAAATATCTTTCTAAACTTTTAGTCACTTATCCAGAAACAACTTCTAAATTAACATTTCCCGACCAAGAAAAATATTTATCCGAATTTATTAAAAAACAACAAGATAATGCGTCACAAGCATCTGCTGATAAAACAACAAAAGATGTAGTCTATAAAAAGCCTGCATCTCCCTGTTTTTTTTCAAAAGAAGAACCTGTTGCTAAAAAAGCGGCTACGAATATCATAGATGCATTAGAAACAGTGCTATTTTTTTATATCAAAGAATTAAACGTTTCTGGAGAGGAAATTAAATCTATAAAAAATGCTACACCTGAACAGCAAGATGAAATATGGGCATTATGCAACCCAGAAGAAGTTGACGAGCTCGATTTTGCGATATTAAAAGATAAGATAAATAAAATTTTCCCAGCAGCAACTCGTCACGAAGATGATACTAAGACAATTCGTCCTTAGCCTAGCTATTTAATGGTATAGGACTACCTTGCAGCTTATTTTTATCCGTTTCACTACCATCTTTATCATACATCTTCGCCTGTTTAATGAAACCTGGCATAAATCCTGCTAGCCAGTCCACCAAAGGATTAAATCTCGCATATAAGCGAGATTGATCCACATACGATTGGTAAGGTACATCAGCTATTTTGACTACTAGCATCAGCAATGCAACGATAAATACACCACGAATAAATCCAAACCCCATTCCCAGTAAACGATCAGTACCACTTAAGCCAGAGCGATGTAAAATAAAACTCAATATAGCATTGCAAAGGCCACCGGCAACAATAGCGCCTAAAAGTATCATAACAAACGCTACTGCAGTCCGTGCTGTTTTATCTTTAATGTAGGGCTGCAACCATAAACTGACGTTGGCCGCATATTTAAAAGCAAGCCAAATTGCGAGTATCCACACACAAAGAGCAACAAGCTCCTTTACAAAACCACGCAACAGCCCTGTTACCAATGATAAAGCAATAATGGTAACAATAACAATATCAATTATTTGCCACGACATAATTAACTAACACCCGTCTTAATAATAAAACCATTTAGTCGCATGCTATCAGATAATTTTTTTTGCAAACTTACAGCCTCATGCCGTTGATTAAGTTGACCAACAATAACTTTATAATACAGACCTTGCTTACCGTTCGCTTTATTATAAGTAGCGGCATATCCCTTACTGCGTAGAAGTGCAACTAACGACATTGCATTATTACGCTTTGTAAATGAGGCTAATTGAACAGCATATACTTCTTTTTTAACAGCGCCCACTACTGTATTAGCTAATTTTTTAGGAGCGATTGCCGCATGCACAGCAGGCGCTATAACTGATTCAATGCGAGTGCTAGCTAATAATGTTTTTTTCTCTAAGGTAATAACAGGTGCTGCAGGCACTGCGGATTTCATACTGATAGGTTCTGCTCTAGCGATTTGGGCAGGTTTAGCTTCAACACCAGCTGGAACATCAACACGTGCTACTTTTACAGATTGAAATACAGTCTTTTCATCTGTTACCGCTACTGCTGGTGCAACTGGTTTAGCCGGCAATCGAACCGAAAAGCTAACATTTTCTTCAAAGCGTTGATTAGATTTTTTCATTACTGCTGGTAAAAAAATAGCAGCAATAGACAGAATGACAACTAGACCTGTCAACCGATGTTTAATGCGTTCATCCATCACAAATTTCATGATACTACCTCCTGTTGCCGCTCAATGCGTTGAGCCATTACGGCGCTTACTGTTAGAAAAGAACCATATACAACAATTAAATCTCCAGGGGCTGCGTCTTGCAAAGCAGCATGGTAAGCCGTCAATGGATCAGTAAAAAAATCAACTATAGAACAATTTTCAGCTTGAAAAACAGTTTTTAATAGCAATTTGCTTGCAGCTCGTTTACTACTTAAAACTGCTGGGTACCAAAAGTCAACAGAAGAATGCATTGGTTTAATTAAACCATGAAGATCTTTATCCTTTAACCCTGAAAATACAGCACGGAGCTTTCCTTTTAATGGGTATTGCTTAATATAATCCGCCAGCAATATAACCGCTTGAGGATTATGAGAAACATCAAAAAGTGTAGAAACAATACCGCTTATCAACTGCTGCCTTCCTAAAATTGAAACACTCTTCATGGCGACAATCAAATGAGCATGGCTAACAGGTAAAACAGCATGCAAATAGGCGCTCACCATCATCGCCGCAGCGGCAGCTTTGTAATTAATCTTAGGTAGAGGTACGCTAATAGACTCTGAACATAATCCGTCAGGGGTTATGCTCAAGGTATCTTGGCTGCGTTGTATAGAATAGACAAGCCTTGGAGCGCCCAATAACTGAGCTTGGTTAATGACACTCGCAGGGGGCGGTGACGTATCCGCATAAATAAATGGTTTAGTCGCCCTTAGAATCCCTGCTTTTTCATAACCGATAGCCTCTTTAGTGTCACCAAGGTAATCTTGATGATCTAAATCAACCGTGGTAATTATTGCAATATCAGAATCTATGATATTGGTTGCATCCAACCGACCACCTACACCAACCTCAAGAATAATGACATCTAAACAACACTGTTTAAAATGCCATAATGCAGCTAATGTTGCCATCTCAAAATAGGTTAGATGAGTGCTGCCACGAGCTTCTTCAATAACTGTAAATGCCGTACAAATTATTTCATCCGATATTGCTTGTTGATTGATGCGTATACGCTCGTTAAAATTGATCAGATGCGGTGAGGTATAACTAGCAACTTGATATCCTGCGGCTGTGTATATTGCCTCTAAAGCAGCCACCGTAGAGCCTTTTCCATTTGTTCCTGCAACAGAAATTACCGTTGCATCTAAATTTAACAAATTCAGATGCTTAGCAACGGTATGTATTCGAGTTAAACCTAATTGAATTTCTTCCGCATGGCGATTTTCTAAATAATATAACCACTCAGGTAAAGAAAATGTTGAAACATTCATTAGGTTAGCTCTGCGATGTGCGACGAGTAAGTTTGGCTATAAGTTCCGCAATCGTTTTTCGCAACGCTTTACGCTCTAGAATCATATCAATGTGACCATGCTCTAGCAAAAACTCACTGCGCTGAAAACCTTCAGGTAACGTTTGCCGCACAGTTTGCTCAATGACTCTTGGGCCTGCAAAACCAATTAAAGCATTGGGCTCGGCAATGATAATATCACCAAGACTCGCAAAGCTTGCTGAAACACCACCCATGGTAGGATCGGTTAATACAACAATAAACGGCAATCCAGTTTCAGAGTATCTAGCAAGAGCGGCCGATGTTTTCGCCATCTGCATTAGGGAAAACAACCCTTCCTGCATGCGGGCCCCGCCGCTTGCTGTAAAACAAATATAAGCACGTCGTTCAGCTGTAGCTAAATTTACAGCACGAACAAATTTTTCACCAACTGTAGCGCCCATAGAACCACCCATAAAACTGAACTCAAAAGCACTTACAACGACGGGTTGTTGTTTTAATGTACCTTTCATGACAATCAACGCTTCATTTTCACCAGTGGCTTTTTGTGCTTGAGTAATACGGTCTTTATATTTTTTTGAGTCACGAAATTTTAACCTATCAATAGGTTCAAGTTCCGCATCCATCTCATCTTGCCCCAGATCATCTAAAAATTGTGCCAAACGATCCCTAGCAGACAATCGATGATGATGATGGCATTTAGGACAAACATATAAATTTTTTTCAAGCTCTGAACGGTAAAGAACCTCACCGCACCCCAAGCATTTCACCCATAATCCTTCAGGAACCCCTTTTTTCTGTGAGGATTCTGTTCTAACTTTTGAAGGCAATAATTTTTTCAGCCAACTCATAAACGATAACCCATCCTAGAAGATAAACACTTCATTATACCTCGAATATGCCATTTATGCTCGCCCATATTGTTTTGGTCGCTGAGAATCAACGCCTAATGCTCTTGCAGCATCGATCGGCCAATAAGGGTTACGCAAAAATTCACGTCCAATAAAGATAGCATCAGCTTGCTTCTCAAGTAAAATTGTTTCCGCTTGCAAGGGGTCCGTAATCATACCAACAGCCGCTGTCATCATCGTTGACTCTCGACGAATAATTTCCGAAAACGGCACTTGATAACCAGGCCCTGTTGGAATGGTCGCATTAGGCAGTGTGCCACCACTTGAACAATCGATGAGATCTACACCGATGTCTTTTAATTTCTTTGAAAACACTATCGACTCAAACACCCCCCAAGACTCAGCGCTTGGTGCCGGTGCATTTAGGTCATTAACTGCATCAAACCAATCAGTAGCTGAGATTCGCACAAACAATGGAAGCTCGTCCGGCCAAACATGTCTTACCGCTTGAGCCACTTCTAAGGGGAAACGCATACGGTTTTCCAAACATCCACCGTATCTATCGGTTCGTGTGTTTGAAATTGGTGATAAAAATTGATGCATTAAATAGCCATGGGCCATATGCAATTCCAGGACTTGAAAGCCTGCCTTAATGCTCCGTTCAGCAGCACAAACAAATGCATGACGTACCTCATCAATATCATTTGATGTCATTTCTCTTGGTATTTTATAGCTTTCATTAAATGATATCGCACTTGGAGCAATGGTTTGCCAGCCCTCCATGAGGCTCTCACTTAACCATGGGGCGCCAACAGAGCCTTTTCTTCCAGCATGGGCAATTTGAATCCCTGTCACAGTGCCTTGGGATTTTAAAAAACTCAAGATATGTTTAAATTTTGCAATGTGATCATCACTCCAAAGACCAAGATCTTGAGGAGATATCCGCCCCTCAGGCGTGACAGCAGTCGCCTCTACCATCACAAGACCAGCTCCTCCCACGGCCCTACTACCTAAATGAACATAATGCCAATCAGTGGGACATCCATCGTGCCCCGAATACTGGCACATGGGTGAAAGCCAGATACGATTTTTAAACGTTAAGCTCTTAATAGTCAGTGGAGTAAACAGGTATTTTTCATTTGGCATGCTAACTATGCTCTTAACTATGTGAATAAATAAGATATTACTCGATTTCGTAATTAAAAAAAAACAACGCTATAGAACCTATAGTTTTTTTTTAATTAGCCGCTAACTAAGTTAGTAATAATAAAAATAGGAGAATTTCATGAAGCTTTTAAGGGGAGTGATAATGCTTACATTCTTCTTTTTAGCTCAACCTATTACAGCATGGTCACAAACTAGATTTGGTGAATCATTGTGCACTTCAAATGATTATTTTTGCCTGAAAATTAAAGCCGGAGAAAGCTGGGAAGGACTATTTCCTAGCGAAGAAGAGCGTGACATTGTGAGACGAGTTAATCGTATGAACATTAATCTAAGACCAGGCATGACTATTGCGGTTCCCAAAAATATAGACCGTTTAACAATCTATGATGTTTCTCCTTTTCCTAGATATATCGAGTCCGATGGTGAAAAAACTATTTATGTTAGTCAGGCTCAGCTAGCTTGGGGCGCTTACGATGACAAAGGTGAATTATTATGGTGGGGCCCTCTTTCGTCAGGTTCAGGACATTGCAAAGGATTAGATGGTACTTGTACAACCCCTTCTGGCTCATTTCGAGTTATTCGTAAACAAGATATAGATTGTATATCAACCGCTTTTCCTATGCGTTCTGATGGCGAAAGTGGCGGCGCTGAAATGCCTTATTGCATGCACTTTTTCCGAGGCTATGCCCTGCACGGAAGCGATACTGTTCCGGGTTATCGTGCCAGCCATGGTTGTGTTCGCATCTTTGTTGAAGATGCCCGCTGGCTAAATGAGGAGTTTGTTGATCTGCCTGGTGGTGGCATTAAAGGCACTCGAGTTGTTGTTGATTAATTATTGTTCATCAGCTACACCTTACAACGTGTAGCTGATGTGCCAGCTTTGCTCAATCCAGATTTCTGTGTCCTACCACTTAGATTGAGCTATCGCCTCATGAGATTATCAGAATACATTTTTGTGCTGAAACAACATGTATTACATTAGCTGAGAAAAAGTACCGGTCACACCATTACGTTTTAATATCGCCTTCAACCTCTCTGTAGTTCGCCTATCAGCTAATGGCCCAACCCTTACAATATATCGTTTCTGATATCGTTCAACAAAAACACGAGAGCGGCTCAATTTAGCTAGTTTGCGGCGTTGTGCTTGTGCTAGTTGCATAGAATTAAATGCACCGGTTTGAAGATAATATCTTGCGGGCTTTGCAGCTTTGCCAGGTGCTGTACTTGTTAGGGCTTCAATTTCAACAGGTGCGGTTCCTGTTGAGGTAATTCCTAATTTGGCAGCAGCAGCATAAGATAAATCAATGATTCTACCCGTGTGAAAAGGCCCGCGATCATTTACTTTAACAATCGCTTCCCGCCCGTTACTAAGATTTTTGACACGAACATAGGTAGGTATTGGAAGCGTTTTATGTGCTGCGGTTAACGCGTACATATTATAACCTTCACCACTAGACGTGCGTTTTTTATGGAATTTTGTCCCATACCATGAAGCAAGCCCGCGAGCGTGGTAGCCTCTTGATGAGGTCATTACCTCATAAGTATGCCCCTTAACTTTATAAGCCCCTGGATTACCATAGCGGCTAAGTGGCGCATGCATAGGAAATATTTTTTGAAAAAAAGATGGTAAAGGTCCTGAAGGAGCGCCATCATGCTCCTTGTTCTTATTTCTTTGGTTGA